>JBBKXP010000226.1:0-20346 GCA_037969545.1 Paracoccaceae bacterium
CGGAAATCCAGATCGCACTGGAGCGCGCCGTCGCATCGGTCACCGAACTCGAAGGCTACGAACTCAAGCGGATCATGCGCACCGGCACCGTTGCCACCATCGACAACCGGAACTGGGAGTTGCGCGACCAATCCGGTCCGGTGCAGCGGCTCAGCCAGTCGCGCGCCATCGCACTGGATATGGAAAGCGCGACCATCGCCGCCAACGGATTCCGGTTCCGCGTGCCCTATGGCACCCTGCTCTGCGTCAGCGACAAACCCCTGCACGGCGAACTGAAACTGCCCGGCATGGCCTCGGATTTCTACAAAACCCAGGTCGCGCGCCACCTGATGATCGGGATTCGGGCGCTCGAGCAGCTGCGCGAAATGCCGCTTGAACGCATCCACAGCCGCAAGTTGCGCAGCTTTGAAGAGACCGCATTCTTGTAATTTGCACCTTTTTCACCCAAAATCGCCGAAAAACGCTTGCAATCCATCACAATTAGTTGTGCTGATCTACCATATACCGTTAGGATACGGCAATTGAGGCCCTACAATTAGGGCAGAACAAGGGAGACCACGAAGATGGCAAATCAGATGACCAAAGCGCAGTTGGTAACGGCCTTGGCCGAACACACTGGCAGTGACAAGAAATCCGCCGGCACCTCGCTGGACGCATTGATTGCGATCATCACAAAAGAAGTGTCGGGCGGCGGCGCCGTGACCCTTCCGGGGATCGGAAAAATCTATTGCCGCGAGCGCCCCGAGCGTATGGTGCGCAACCCCGCGACCAACGAACAGATCAAGAAACCCGCCGACAAGGTCGTCAAGATGACCATTGCCAAGGCACTGAAAGACAGCGTCAACAGCTAGATCATCCGGGGCTTGTGCCCCGTCAGGGATTAGGAAAGGGTCGCCCGCAACGGCGGCCCTTTTGCTTTGGATGATCATGGATTTTCGCGCGATCTTCATGGGGCTGGCCTTTGCGCTGATGTGGTCGTCGGCCTTTGCCTCTGCCCGGGTGATCGTCGAATACGCGCCACCCCTGACTGCCCTTGCGTTGCGGTTCCTGATCTCGGGTACTTTGGGCGTCGGCATTGCCGCAGCACTGGGCCAGTCTGCGCGGCTCAGTCGGCGCCAATGGCAAGCAGTCGTCGTGTTCGGGGTTTGCCAGAACGCGCTGTATCTCGGCCTGAACTTTGTCGCGCTGCAATGGATCGAGGCGTCACTGGCCGCCATCATTGCATCGACCATGCCGCTGTTGGTCGCCCTGGCGGGTTTTGCGCTGTTTGGCGAACGCCTGCGCCTGATCGGCATGGCAGGTCTTGGCGCAGGTTTTGCCGGAGTCACCCTGATCATGGGATCGCGGTTGCAAGGCGGCGTCGATCTGGCGGGCGTGGCAATGTGTGCGGTCGGTGTCGTGTCGCTGACCGTGGCGACACTGGCGATGCGCGGTGCCTCGTCGGGCGGCAACCTGCTGATGATCGTCGGCTTGCAGATGCTGGTCGGGTCTGCGGTTCTGTGGGTGCCCGCAATGGCTTTCGAAAGTTTTGACATTGTCTGGACATGGCAACTGATCGTCGCCTTCGCCTACACGACGCTGGTGCCGGGCCTGGCGGCGACGCTGGTCTGGTTCCTGCTGGTCCAGCGCATTGGTACGGTGCGCGCTGCCACGTTCCACTTCCTGAACCCGTTTTTCGGCGTCGCCGTCGCCGCCACGTTGCTGGGTGAACGGCTGGGGCCGCTGGATATCGTCGGGGTCGCGATCATCGGGCTGGGCATCCTGGCCGTTCAACTGGCCCGCCAACCTGCGTGATCAGCAACAGTGGCAAATTTCCGCCAGTCTCGAAAACCGAGGCAACCCTTGTGTGGCTCGACGGTTTAATGGACATCAATCCGACGCAACGGAGTATCGCCATGCTTGACGAAACCAATGAGAATCTCATCGAATCCAACAAGGTCGACGGCACCCGCGTGTTCGCCGCGAACGGCGAAGAAGCCGGCCACATCGACCACCTGCTGATCGACAAGCCGTCGGGCAAGATCGCCTATGCCGTGATGTCCTTTGGCGGCGTCTGGGGCCTTGGGTCGGACACCCACGCCATTCCGTGGTCGGCACTGGACTATGACAAGGATTTGGCCGGGTATCGCACCGGCATCACCAAAGACCAGCTTCAGAACGCCCCGGAGCGCGACCAGAGCTGGGTCGGTGACCGTCGCCGCGAAGAGGTGATGTTCACGCACTACGGCTTTCCCGGCTACTGGATGTAAACCGCAAAGGGGGCCAGGTCAGCCGATCTGGCCCCTGATTGCACCGGTCTGCCCCCGGTCTAGCAGGATGTGATCGAGGATCACGCAGGCCATCATCGCCTCTCCGACAGGCACCGCGCGGATGCCGACACAAGGGTCATGACGACCTTTGGTGACCACCTCGGCCGGGGTACCGTCAATCCGGATTGACTGCCGCGCCGACAGGATCGAACTGGTCGGTTTGACGGCGAACCGCACGACGATGTCCTGCCCGGTGCTGATCCCGCCAAGGATGCCGCCCGCGTGGTTGCTGGAATAGGTCGGTCCGTCCGCCCCCATGAAGATCTCGTCGGCATTGTCGCGCCCGGTCAGCGCCGCTGCCGCCATACCTTCGCCGATCTCAACCCCTTTGACAGCGTTGATCGACATCATCGCGGCGGCCAGATCAGTGTCTAACTTGGCATAAACCGGCGCACCGATGCCCACCGGCACACCCCGCGCCACCACTTCTATCACCGCCCCGACCGAGTTGTGGTCTTTGCGGCGCAGGAAATCGAGGTAGTCCTCCCACTCGGCTGCCACCGCGGCATCGGGGCACCAGAAATCGTTCTTTTCGATCTCATCCCAGTCAATTCGGGCCCGGTCGATCATCTTGGGGCCCATCTGCACCATGTAACCTTGAATCTGCACCTCCGGCGCAAGTGCATTGATCACTTCGCGCGCGACTCCGCCGACTGCGACCCGCGACGCGGTTTCCCGTGCCGACGACCGCCCGCCGCCGCGATAGTCGCGCAACCCGTATTTCTGATGATAGGTGATATCGGCATGGCCGGGGCGGAACGTCGTGGCGATATCGCCGTAGTCCTTTGATCGCTGGTCGGTATTGTCGATCATGAGCTGGATCGGCGTGCCTGTGGTCTGCCCCTCGAAAACACCCGACAGAATGCGCACTGCATCGGCCTCTTGCCGCTGCGTCGTGTTCTTGTTCTGGCCGGGGCGACGGCGGTCCAGCCAATGCTGGATCATCGCCGGTTCCAGCGGCACACCCGGCGGGCACCCATCCACCGTCGCGCCGATTGCGGGTCCGTGGCTTTCGCCCCAGGTCGTGAATCGGAAAAGATGGCCGAAAGTGTTGAACGACATGGGCGGTTTCCTTTGTCTGATCCGTCTAGCGACGCCTTGCCATAGCCTCAAGACCTTTCCCTTGCACCTCCCGGTGGCGCGCCTTAGGTTCGGCATTACCTCGGGGTGCCATTCATGGCTGAGATGCGCAAGCAGACCCGTTGAACCTGAACCGGTTAACACCGGCGGAGGGAAGGTAACGGGATCCTCCCATGCCCCCATCCGACCATTTTGGAATCGGGCCGCATGAAAGGCTGACCATGAAAACCACCCATCTGATTCATGTCGCAGGGCTGTGCCTTTGCCCCTTGGGCGCGGTTGCACAGACCCCTGTTCTGACAGTCTATACCTACGACAGTTTCGTCACCGAATGGGGGCCCGGTCCTTTGATAGAGTCTGGTTTCGAGGCGACCTGCGGCTGCGACGTGCAGTTTGTCGGGCACGGCGACGGCGCGGCGCTGCTGGCCAAGCTGAAGCTCGAGGGGTCGCGCACCAAAGCCGATGTGGTCATTGGCCTCGACACCAGCCTGATCGTCGCGGCGCGCGACACCGGACTGTTTGCGACTGCTGACGTGGACGCGACCTACGATCTGCCGCTGCCGTGGACCGACGATACGTTCGTGCCCTACGACTGGGGCTACTTTGCCTTTGTCGGCAACGCTGGGCAACCGGCGGCGACATCATTGCAAGGACTGGCCGATAGCGACATCAAGATCGTGATCGAAGACCCCCGGTCGTCCACCCCCGGTCTGGGCCTGGTTCTTTGGGTCCAGATGACTTACGGCGACGGTGCACCAGCCCTGTGGTCCGATCTGGCCGACAACATCGTCACCGTGACACCGGGCTGGTCCGAGGCTTACGGGCTGTTCCTTGCGGGCGAGGCGGATGCAGTGCTGTCCTATACCACCTCCCCCGCCTATCACCTGATTGCCGAGGACGACGCGACCAAGGTGGCATGGACGTTCGACGAGGGCCACTACATGCAGGTCGAGGTGGCGGCGCGGCTGGTCGGTTCGGACCAGCCGGAACTGGCGCAGCAGTTTCTGACCTATCTGGTGTCGGACGCGGCGCAGGCGGTGATCCCGACAACCAACTGGATGTTCCCTGCCGTCACCCCGGACTCGGGGCTTCCGGCCGGCTTCCCCGCCAAACTTGCGCCTGAACAGAGTCTGCTTATGACGCCGGATGCGGCCGCCGCGATCCGCGATTCCGCCGTCGAGGAATGGCGCGCCGCGTTGGCCCGCTGATGCACCACTGGCCCGGCATGACGGTGGCGGCAATCGTCTTGGCCGTCCTGCTGGGCAGCCTGCTGGCGGTGGGATTGCGGGCTGACAACTTTGCCCTTGGTCCCGCCGATTGGGCCGCCGTCCGGTTCACCGTGACGCAGGCACTGGCATCGGCGCTGGTCAGCGTCGGGCTGGCAATCCCGGTGGCGCGCGCATTGGCACGGCGACGGTTCATCGGGCGCGGCCTGCTGGTAACGCTGCTGGGTGCGCCATTCATCCTGCCGGTGATCGTGGCGATCCTCGGTTTGCTGGCAGTCTTCGGGCGCGGCGGGCTGGTCAACGTGGGACTGGACGCATTGGGTATCGAAACAGTGTCTATCTATGGGTTTTCGGGGGTCGTTTTGGCGCATGTGTTCTTCAACCTGCCGCTCGCCACCCGGTTTCTGTTGCAGGGCTGGCTGGCGATCCCCGCCGAGCGGTTCCGATTGGCCGCGTCCCTGAACGCCCCGGTTGGGCGGTTGCTCGAATGGCCGATGCTGCGGGTCACCTTGCCCGGTGCGTTCGTTGTGATCTTTCTCATTTGCCTGACCAGTTTCGCGGTTGCCCTGACCCTTGGCGGCGGGCCGCGCGCGACGACCGTGGAATTGGCCATCTATCAGGCCATGCGGTTTGATTTCGATCTCGGCCGTGCGGCATTGCTGGCGGTCGTGCAATTCAGCATCTGCGCCCTGGCTGCAGTGCTGGCATGGAGCGTGACGGTTCCCGATGGATTTGGCGCTGGTCTGGATCGCACCGTTACGCGGTGGGATGGCGGGCACTGGTGGCTGGACGGCGCCGCGATTGCCCTTGCCAGCGTGTTTCTGCTGCTGCCGCTGGCGACGATCGTCTGGCGCGGACTGCCGGGACTGTTGGTTTTACCTGACATGGTGTGGGCGGCGGCATGGCGATCGTTGGTCGTCGCCGTGACGTCGGCGGCGCTTGCGGTTGGCATGGCATTGGCGCTTGCGCTGCGCGGCGGGCGATTGGTGGCAGTGGTCGGTGTGCTGCCGCTGGCGGCGTCGTCGCTGGTTGTCGGCACCGGCCTGTTCCTGATCCTATATCGCTGGATCAGTCCGGCGACCCTAGCCCTGCCGGTCACGGCCTTGCTGAATGCGATCATGGCCCTGCCCTTCGCCCTGCGGGTTCTGGGGCCCGCGGTGACACAGGTGCAGACCGCCTTCGGGCCGCTGGCAGACACACTGGGCTTGCAGGGCTGGGCCCGCCTGCGTTGGTTGCTTTTGCCCCGCCTGCGCCGCCCGCTGGGGTTCAGCGCCGGAGTCGCTGCCGCCCTGTCGATGGGCGATCTGGGGGTCATCGCCCTGTTCGCCGACGCCGATCGCGCGACCCTGCCGCTGGTCATGTATCGCCTGATGGGCGCATATCGGATGGAGGCGGCAGCGGGTGCCGGTCTGTTGTTGCTGATCCTCAGCCTTGGCCTGTTCTGGTTGTTCGATCGCGGGGGGCGTGTAGATGCTGACGCTTGACGGATTGGATATCCGGCAGGGCGATTTCCGGCTGCGCGCCGATTTTGCCGTGCAGGCTGGCATCACCGCGGTGATCGGCCCATCGGGGGCAGGTAAATCGACACTGTTATCGGTTATCGCGGGTTTTTTCGCCCCTGCTGGTGGCCGCGTACTTTGGGACGACTCGAACCTGACCGGCGCCGCACCAGGGCAGCGCCCGGTGAGCATGCTGTTTCAGGACAACAACCTGTTCCCGCATCTGACCATCGCCCAGAATGTCGGGCTTGGGCTGCGCCCCGATCTGCGGGTGCGGCAAACCGACAAGGCGCGGGTCACCGATGTGCTGGGGCGCGTCGGCCTCGCCGGGTATGCGCAGCGCAAGCCCGGTGCCCTGTCAGGCGGCCAGCAAAGCCGTGCCGCATTGGCGCGGGTGCTGGTGGCAGACCGGCCTGTTGCGCTGCTTGACGAACCCTTTGCCGCCCTTGGGCCGGGGCTGCGGACTGAAATGCTGGAACTTGTTCGTGAGCAGTTGCACGGGCGCACGGTGCTGCTGGTCACCCACGACCCTGACGATGCGCGGCTGGTCGCCGATCAGGTCATTCTGGTGGCCGAAGGCATCGCCCTCCCGCCAAAGGACACCGCCGCCCTGTTTGCCGATCCACCAGAGGCACTGCGCCGCTATCTGGGTTAACCAGAGAATTCATACAGTCAGGCCCGCCATCACTGGCCGGCCTGAATTGCACGCGTCACACGATCAATTCTTGCGCTTGTGCGGCGCCCAGATGCGTTTGTTCGTCAGATACAGCAGCACCGACAGGATCGACAGGATGATCACCCCGGTCAGGCCGGCGGTCTTGCGCGCGGTCATCTTGGGTTCTGCCGTCCACATGAGGAAGGCGGCAACGTCCTGAGCTTCGCTTTCCTGGGTATTTTCATGCTCGGGATCGAAAACCACGTCATCGCCATAAAGCGGCTGCGCCATCGCGATCCAGCTACCTGGGACCAAGTGATGCCCGTCTTCGTCCTTGCACGATTCAGGAAAACCGCCGTTGGCAAAGGCGACGTTGTAATTGCCTTCGAAGTCCGCGGGGGCGCACGCGGGGGTCTCGTGATAGCCGTTCAGCAACGTGGCGATATATTCGGCCCCGCCAATCCCCTTGAACAACTGGTTCAGACCAGTTCCGTAAGGCCCGTGGAAACCGGCGCGCGCCTTGGCCATCAACGACAGATCGGGAGCGTTGGCCAGCGCACTGGCCGGAAACTTGTCGGCCGGGGTGGCGGCGCGATAATCACCCGCACCATCGGCCAGCGTCGGATCGAACACCTCGAGCTGTGCGGCATAGGCCAGTGTCTGATCTTCGGGCAGGCCGGGGCCGCCTTCATCGTGCAGGGCGCCGATTCGGACCCGGGAAAGACCGTGGCAGGATGAACAGACTTCGGTAAAGATTTGCAGGCCGCGTTGCAGCTGCATCTGGTCGTAGCTGCCGAACGGACCTTCGAAACTGAAATCGAAATCATGAATCTCGGTTTCGACTTCTGCAAATGCGGGGGCGGCAAGGCCCAACGCCAACATGGCGGACAGGGCGAGGGTGCGGATCATGATCTTGCGGTCCTTTCTCTCACTCGGCCGGGTTGACGATGGTCTTGGTGCCACCGACGTTCGGCGCATAGTGCGCATTGAAATCGTCTTCGATCGTCGCCGGCGGGGTCAGCGGCTTTTCGATCACCCCAAGGAGCGGCAGGATGATCAGAAAGTAGGCAAACCAGTATGTCGCACCGATCAATGCTATCGTCGAATACGGCGGTTCGGCTGGTTGCGATCCGGCCCACATCAGCACGATGAAGTCGATCACCAGCAGCGCGAACCACCATTTGAACATCGGCCGATACCGGCCCGAACGGACCGACGAGGTATCAAGCCACGGCACCAGCGCCATCACGGCAATCGACCCGAACATCGCCAGAACCCCGAAGAATTTCGCGTCGATGATGCCGAAACTGACCCAGTTGGCGAACATCACCACCCAGACATCGGCGGTAAAGGCGCGCAGGATTGCGTAGTAGGGCAGGAAATACCATTCCGGCACGATATGCGTCGGTGTCGCCAGCGGATTGGCGGGCACATAGTTATCCGGGTGGCCCAGATAGTTCGGCATGAACCCGACGATGATCATGAAAACAACAAGAATGAGGCAAAGCGCGAACAGATCCTTGATGACAAAATAGGGCCAGAACGGCAGCGTGTCCTTGGCTGCGTCCTCTTTCGAGGTGCGCCGCACTTCGACGCCGGTGGGGTTGTTGTTGCCGGTGGTATGGAACGCCCAGATGTGGACGATCACCAGACCGACAATGACGAACGGCAGCAGGTAGTGCAGCGAAAAGAAGCGGTTCAGCGCCGGCTGACCCACCGCCCCGGCACCCAGAAGCCAAGTCTGCAGATCGGGACCGATGAACGGAATCGCGCCGAAAAGGCCGGTAATCACCGCAGTGCCGTGGAATGACATCTGCCCCCAGGGCAGCACATAGCCCATGAACCCGGTCCCCATCATCACAATGAAAATCAGCATGCCGATGATCCAGGTAATTTCGCGCGGGGCCTTGTAAGACCCATAATACAGGCCCCGGAACATGTGCGCATAGACCGCGAGAAAGAACAGCGAGGCGCCGTTGGAGTGGAAATAGCGGATCATGTGACCGCCGTTCACGTCACGCATGATATGTTCGACCGACGCGAACGCCATGTCGACATGCGGCGTGTAATGCATCACCAGCACGATGCCGGTCACGATTTGCAGCGCCAGCGTAAAGGTCAGAACGATCCCCCAGATCCACATCCAGTTGAGGTTCTTCGGCGTCGGGATCATCAGTGTGTCATACAGCAGGCCGACGATGGGAAGGCGGCTGTGCAGCCACTTTTCGCCACCTGACTTCGGTTCGTAATGGTCGTGCGGAATACCGGCCATGATGACTCTCCTTAACCAAGCTTGATGGTGGTTGCGTCGACAAAGGCGGCGATCGGCACCGGCAGGTTGCGCGGTGCAGGGCCTTTGCGGATCCGGCCAGCCGTGTCGTAATGCGACCCGTGGCAGGGACAAAACCAGCCGCCAAAGTCGCCCTGTTCGCCCAGCGGCACGCAACCAAGGTGGGTGCAGACACCCATCATCACCAGCCAGGCTTCGCCACCTGTTTCGCCCGCCGTCTCGCTCGTCGCTTCGGTAGATGTCGCCAAGGCCCGGTTTGCATCCGTCGCTTGCGACCCGTCCGGCAGATTGGCGTTTTCGGCATTGGGGTCGGGAAGGCTCGACACATCAACCGCCTGGGCAGCGTCGATTTCCTCCTGCGTGCGGTAGCGAATGAACACCGGTTTGCCCTGCCAGAGAACGGTCAGTTGCGTCCCCTCGGCCACACCCGAGATATCAACACGGATCGACGACAACGCCAGAACGTCAGCCGACGGGTTCATTTGGTTGATCAGCGGCCAGACCGCCGCACCGGCAACAACCGCGCCGGTCCCAGCTGTGGCGTAATAGATAAAGTCGCGGCGGGTGCCCGGGTGATCGTCTGCATGTGACATGGGGCGTGCATCTCCGATGTTTTCCGGGCCATTGGGCCCACACGTCAGGGGCAGGCGGCAGTTGTCCGCCACCCATTTCCGGGGTGTTTAGCCATCAAAGCCGCCCCCGTCCAGCGGACAATAAGGCGCAGGGGGCGGGTTTTGGTCCAGAGCACCGTCAAAACAGGCGTTACCTCAATTCACCAACTCATGCCAATGTGACCAGCCCGTGCGCGTTTCAGGTGAACCTTTTTCTTGTCCACAACCGCAGCCCGACATATATAACCGGAAAGATTGACGTTTCGACCACAAGCGAGTGCCGATGTTGCTGCGAGTTGCCCTAGTTTCTGCCGCCCTGACTGCCGTGCCCCTGATGGCATCGGCCGAGGTCGAGTTGAGCTTTTATCTGGGTCTGCAGGAAAGCCCGCACAGCCGGGTCGACGGCACCGATCCGGGCAATGCCGTCAACCCGGTGCTGGATTTCACCGCCGGCTGGGAAGGCAAATCCTTTGACGCCCCGCCCTATGCCGGTATTCGCGGTACATGGTGGCGCAGCGAGAATCTGGGTTTTGGGGCCGAACTGACCCATGCCAAGGTCTACGCCGATCAGGACACCCTGACCAACAATGGTTTCAGCCGTCTGGAATTCACCGATGGCATCAATATTCTGACCGCCAACGCGATCTATCGCTGGCCCGACCGCTGGGGCAATTTTACCCCCTATGCCGGGGCCGGTATCGGCATTGCGGTTCCGCATGTCGAGGTCGTATCTGCGGGCGGCAGCACCCTTGAATATCAGATGACCGGCCCTGCGGTGCGCTGGATGGCAGGGGCCAGTTATGCGATCAACGACAGTTGGTCCGTGTTCGGCGAATATCAGGGCACCTACTCGGTCAACGACGCAACCCTGACGAATGGCGGGTCGCTGTCGACCAATATACTCACCAACGCGGTCAACGTCGGCGTTGCATTCAGCTTCTGACCTCTCTGGCCTGTCGGTTTGCCCCTGCGCTGACCCATCGGTGTTTGCGCCCGGCCATTTCCCGATCACCAGACTGCCAATCTGTGCAGAGTGTTGCCGCGCGGTGGCAAAGCCCCTATCTGGGGCCCAATCACCAAGAAAGGGCAGCACGTGGCGAACCATCTTTACCAAGGCGATCTGCCTGACGGCCTGAACCTTGGTCCCGTCGTTGCCATCGATTGCGAAACCATGGGCCTGAACCCGCAGCGTGACCGGCTGTGTCTGATCCAGATGTCAGGCGGTGACGGCGATTGCCATCTGCTGCAGATCGCCAAAGGGCAGTCCACCGCACCAAACCTCTGCGCCATGCTCGCCGATGCGAAAGTGCTGAAGCTGTTCCACTTTGGCCGGTTCGATATCGCCGCCCTGCAACACGCCTTCGGCGTCACCACGGCGCCGGTCTATTGCACCAAGATTGCATCGAAACTGGTGCGCACATTCACCGACCGGCACGGGTTGAAGTACCTGCTGCAAGACCTGCTGGGTATCGACATATCCAAACATCAGCAGCAAAGCGACTGGGGCGCCGAAAAGCTGACCGAGGCGCAACTGGCGTATGCGGCGTCCGACGTGCTTTATCTGCATCAATTGCGCGATACATTGGACGCGATGCTGGCCCGCGAAGGACGGACCGCAACCGCGCTCGCCTGTTTCGACTTTCTGCCGACCCGCGCCGCCCTCGATCTGGCCGGCTGGCCAGACATCGACATCTTCGCGCACTGACATGCCCAATCGCGCCCAATTCCTGACCACCGCACGCCGCGTCATCACCGAAGAGGCCGACGCGTTGCATCGGCTTTCCGACGACCTTGGCGACAGTTTCGCCGATGCGATCGACCTGCTGTTGGCCGCCAAGGGGCGCGTGATCGTGTCGGGCATGGGCAAATCCGGTCATATCGCCCGCAAGATCGCCGCCACCTTTGCCAGCACCGGCACCCCGGCGCATTTCGTGCATCCGGCCGAGGCCAGCCACGGCGATCTGGGGATGATGACCAAGGGCGATGTTGTGATCGTGCTGTCCAACTCGGGCGAAACCCCCGAACTGGCGGATCTGGTCGCCTATACCCGGCGATTCCAGATCCCGCTGATCGGCGTTGCAAGCCGCCCGGACAGCACCTTGATCGTGCAATCCGACGTGGGCATCATCCTGCCGCAACGCGACGAGGCTTGCGGCACCGGCGTGGTTCCGACGACATCGACGACCATGACGCTGGCGCTGGGCGATGCACTGGCCGTGGCGCTGATGGAACAGCGCGACTTTACCCCAGCCAATTTCCGCGACTTTCATCCCGGCGGCAAGCTGGGTGCCCGGTTATCCAAGGTCCGCGACCTGATGCACGGCGGCGACGCAATTCCGCTGGTCGGCACCAAAACCCCGATGAGCGACACCCTGTTGACGATCAGTCAAAAGGGATTTGGCGTGGTCGGCGTGTTGGATGACGACGGGTTGCTGGCCGGGATCGTCACCGACGGCGACCTGCGCCGGCACATGGTGGGCCTGCTCGACCACAAGGCAGGCGAAGTGATGACGGCCGCGCCACGCACAATTGGCCCCGACGCCCTGGCCGAAGAGGCCGTCGCGGTGATGCAGGACAACAAGATCACCTGCCTGTTCGTCGTCGACCCCGCCGGATCGGGCTGGGTCAGCGGAATCCTGCACATCCACGATTGTCTGCGCGCAGGGGTGGCATAGTCATGGCGCAGGCCGACAACTTTTATTCCCAGTTCGTCAATTGGTTCAAGATCATCTTGCCGATGGCCGCCCTTGCCCTGCTGTCGACCCTGTTCATGTTCGCCAAGGGGCGCGGTGGCGAAACCACCATCCCCTATGCGGAAATCGAGGCGATCGCCCGCGAACCGCGCCTGTCACGGCCGCAGTTTTCGGGCAAAGCGGCAGACGGATCGGTGATCACCGTCGGCGCCGGCAGCGCCCGGCAGGATTCGGCGCGGGGTGGCATCACCCTGGTGCAGGATCTGACGGCACAGATCGATTCGATCGATGGCACCCGGCTGAACATCAACAGCACGCTGGCCGAAATCGACATTGCGCAGAAAATCGCCACCCTGTCGGGGCTGGCGCGGATCGACACATCGAACGGCTATGCCATGGAAACCAGCGGCCTGATCGCGGATTTCAACTCTGGCACCATCACCTCGACCGGCCCGCTCGAGGTGCGCGCACCGTTCGGCACCCTGACCGCTGCGCAGGTTGTCATTTCGGCCGGGCAGAACGACACCGGACAGCAGATGGTTTTCAAGGGTGGGGTGTCACTGATATACCTGCCCCAACAGTAGAGGTCTCATTGTGCCACGCTCCCGCATCCTTCTGATTGCGACCCTCGCCCTCGCCCCGCTGGCCCTTGCCGCCCAAGGCACCGATATCGTTCTGGGCGGGATCAACGCCGATCCGACGGCGCCGGTCGAAATCACCGCTGAAAGCCTGAGCGTCGATCAGGATACCCGCAGCGCCGAGTTCGACGGCAATGTGGTGATCGGTCAGGGCGACATGCGGATCGCAGCCGCCAATGTGCGCGTTGTCTATTCCGACGAAACCGGTCAGGTGGCGCAACTTCTGGCCACCGGTGGCGTCACCTTTGTCACCGCCACAGAGGCCGCCGAGGCCGACAGCGCCGATTACGACCTGACCAGTGGCCTGCTGACCCTGCGCGGCAATGTCCTGCTGACCCAGGGTGCAAGCGCGATGTCGGCGGGACAGATGATCGTCGACCTCACGGCCGGGACAGCCCGAATGGAAGGCAACGTGCGCACAGTGTTCAATCAGGGCGGGAACTGAGATGGCCGCCACGCCCGACCTGACCGTCACCGAGGGCGATGTCGGCCTGCGCGTGGTCAACCTGCGCAAAAGCTACCGCAAACGGCTGGTGATCCGCGACGTCAGCGTGGAACTGGGCCGGGGCGAGGTCGTGGCACTGCTGGGGCCGAACGGCTCGGGCAAGACGACCTGTTTTTATGCCATCGCCGGACTGGTGAACCCCGAAGGCGGCCAGGTGATCATTGACGGACGCGATGTGACCACCCTGCCGATGTATCGGCGGGCGCGGCTGGGTATCGGTTATCTGCCGCAGGAAATGTCGATCTTTCGCGGTCTGTCGGTCGAAGACAATATCCTGGCGATCCTCGAGATCAGCGAACCCGACCACACCTCGCGGCGTGAACGGCTCGAGGAACTGCTGGGCGAGTTTTCCATCGAACACCTGCGGCGGGCGCCGGCGCTGGCGCTATCGGGCGGCGAGCGGCGGCGCGCCGAAATCGCCCGTTGTCTGGCCGCCGGACCCAAATAGGGGTTGCTCGACGAGCCGTATGCCGGCGTCGACCCGATCGCCGTGGGCGAAATCCGGCATCTGGTATCCGACCTGAAAAACCGCGGCATCGGCGTGCTGATCACTGATCACAACGTCCGCGAAACCCTCGAAATCGTCGACCGCGCCTATATCCTGCATGACGGCAAGGTTTTGATGAGCGGCACCACCGAGGAGGTCGTGCGCGACGAAAACGTTCGGCGCGTTTATCTGGGGCAGGGGTTTCGGGTAAACTGACCGACGCCGCCGCGCGATACTTGAATCATTGACAACCACAGGTGTTTTGACGCCAAATGAAGGTGATGACAAACCCGGTTTCCAATTGCGCATCACGTCAGGCACAGATGCCTGATAGATGGCAAAGTTTATCTGAAATCAAGGCGTTATCGAAATCCCATCACGCCACGGACAGCCTCGTCGCGACGTCGACGCAGTGCCGTCAGGCGATGCAATAACCCGAAAAGGAACCATGATGCGGTATCAGATAAGCGGCAAGCAAATCGACATCGGCGAGGCCCTGCAAACCCACGTCAAGACCGAGTTGGGCGAGACTGTGGCGAAATACGCTGGCCGCCCGACCGAGGCATATGTCGTGTTTTCCAAGTCGGGGCACGAGTTTGTCTGTGAAACTGTGGTGCATCTGTCAACCGGTCTGACGGCGCAGGCCAAAGACCACGCCAACGAAATTTACGCCGCATTCGATGGCGCCTGTGAAAAGATGGACAAGCAGTTGCGCCGCTACAAGCGCCGCTTGAAGGATCACCACAAAGAACGATCGCAGCCGGTTGAACTTTCTGACGCAGGCTCTTATATCCTCGCCGCATCCGAAGACGGGAGCGACATCGAGCCCGACAGCGTCAGCGCCATGATCGTCGCCGAGATGGAGACAAAGATCCAAGCGTTGTCAGTGGGCGAGGCGGTGATGCAGATGGAACTTTCCAACGCGCCTGTCTTGGTGTTCAGGAATGATAAGAACAGCGGAATCAACGTCGTGTATCGGCGGGAAGACGGAAATATCGGCTGGATTGACCCACGGGTCGCGGGCTGATCCGCCAAGAATTGGCAGAAAGCGAAACGTATGCAACTCGGCGATCTACTCAGACCTGACTGCGTCAAACTGATCAACGCAACCACGAGCAAAAAGCGGCTTTTCCACGATCTGGGCGAGTTGGCGCAGGCCTGTCACGGGGTTGCCGTCAGCAAGGTCGTCGATGCCCTGCTTGACCGCGAAGGGCTGGGGCCGACCGGCGTCGGGCATGGCATCGCGCTGCCCCATGCCCGGCTTGAAGACGTGGAAAAGGTCTGTGGCCTGTTCGTTCGACTGGAAAAGCCGCTGGATTTTGATTCGGTTGATCGCCAGCCGGTCGATCTGATCTTTGCCCTGCTGGCCCCGGCCCACGCCGGTGTCGACCACCTCAAGGCCCTGGCATTGGTGTCACGCACCATGCGCGACGCCAACATCTGTGCCAAACTGCGTGCCAACACCGATCCGGCCACGCTGCATACGATACTGACAGAGGGTCAGGCGACGAAAGCCGCCTGAGGCTGTTTCAGATTCAAGGCTGACCGCTTCATGTCCAGTTACCGAACCCGAACGCGATATAGTCCCGCAGATAGGCGTCACGCCCCGCCGCCTCGACTTCGGCGTCATGAATTTCAGCCAGCCGGGCACGGTGCGGATCCGTTTCAGCCACATCCGGCATGGTCGTCTTGCCGATCTGCGCGGCCAGAACGGCTAGGTCATCGCGCAGCCGGTCTTCGCGCAGGATCATGTCGGGCAACATGAAACCGGCCATCCCCTGCAACACGGCGGATTGGCTGGCCCATGCCGGATCGACACGCACGCTGGTCTGCCCCGCCAGATTGGGCTTGATGAATGCCAGAAACCCCAGAAACGCGGTCCGATGTGCCGCACGGTCATAGCCGGGGCCCGGATCGCCCCTGGGGATCGGCAGGTCGAAGACCTTGCGCAACGTCTCGCGGATTTCAGGGAAACTGCCGGCGTCAGTTGCCAGAATCTTGTCACAGTATGTGGCATGCGCGCGGGCCAGCGGATGCCGCAGCACGGTAAAACTGCGATGCCCGACCCGCGCCTTTTTCCACTGCCGGATGGTTTTCTGGCTGAATCCCTCGATCGGCGGCGCACCGCCATCCAAACCCGACAACCAGTCACGCACCGCCGCTTCGGGCCCGCCACGCAGCGGCAAGAACAACAGCGGGCTGGTCGGGGCGGCGAGAATGGTCGGGATCGCCGGACCACGTCGGGGCTCGAAATTCGGCGTCCGGGTCAGATTGAACCGATCAAGCCGCGCCAGCGCGGACTCCATCGCGGCAAAGTTGTCGACCTTGTTGGTCATCGGTTCCGGATTCTGCTTTTTCAGCTTCTTGTTCAGGCTGCCGATCCGGGACGGACAACCCAGAAATGCCGCAAGACCGTTCATCACGTCGATGTCCTGCAGATCTTCATAGGCCACATAGAACGCCGATTGCCCGCTTTTCTGCAGGGCATTGAGGAGCCCGACCTGAAAATCCTGCAGGGCGCCCAGATGTGCCTCGAATTCGGCGGGATCAAAGGTGATGGTTTCGGCCTTGGCGTGCCTGACGTTGGTCAGCTTCCATTGACCGGTGGCCTGGGCAATTTTCCAGCTGACATAACTTTCGGCCGGATTGCGGGTAAGCACGATCTTGGCGCAGCGCGGATCCGGCAGGCAGATGTCCAGTGCCCGCGGGTCATGGTCCCTGAAGAACCGGAAACCGCCCAGACCGTCGGCCTTTGTCTTGATCGTGTCGATCAGGCGTTGCGGATCGGCCTCGCGCATCTTCTGGGTGATGCCCAGAATTTCCGTGGCATTCGGATAGCCGATGAAATGCGGGTTGAACGCTTCGCCCAGGCAGGCGAGTCCGTCAAACGAGTTGATGTTCGCCTCGAGGAAATTCGACCCCGTGCGCATGTCCGCAAAGACCACGAAGTAATCGAACCCGCCCATGCCCTAGCGCACCAGATAGGGTTTGCGTGGCGATACCGACGGCACCTGCGCCGTTCCGTCGACCGGAAAGTCGCCCATCAGGTAGGGGTGCATCCCCTGATTCTTGAGATTCTGCAGGAATTGGCCAAAACCGGTCAGATCGACCAGCCGTGGCACTTCGGCCGGCATGCGCACGGCCTTTCCGGTGATTTCGTCGATAACGGTCTGCAGCGCCTCCATCGGTGCCTCGACAAATTCGGCCATCGTCCAGATCCGCACCCGCGCCTTGGTGTAGGGCGACCGCATCACATGCAGATGTTCGCTTTCGATCTTTTGCAGCGCCGCTGCCTCGTTGCGCAGATCTGCAAAGTTGCGGTTTGATTGGAACAGCGGCACTGCCCAGGCTCCGGAAATGACCGAGATCTGCGCATTCGGATCCTTGGCGATATCCCAACTGATCGCCTGATTGTCTGCCGGACCGAATTGAAAGCACTGGCGCTCGCCCCGGGTGTTCCAGATCAGGTTAGTCAGAAACATCCGCGGGCGATAGTCGCGCAAGGTCGCATTGTCCGACATGGCACCGCTGAACGTCGTCTGGCGGCCATCGAACTCAACCGCTTCCGGTGCATAGAGGTGGCCATGCACCCGCGCACCCGTCGCCCTGGCCAACCAGGGTTCGAAATTATGGAACAACTCTGCAAAACCTTCGAACACCGAAAACGGTGAGGCGGTAACGCCATTCTCCCAGTTCTCATTGGGAAACCGGCTTTGCATGAATAGCCCGGCACGCCCCCGTGTGCGCCGTTCGACGGCCTTGGCAAAAATCCGGTCAATCTTGCCCGGGTTGGGCTCTGACCCTTTCATGTTGGCTGCGTCGTCGCCCAGAAACGTCTGATACAACCGTTCGGCGCGTGGCCAGATCTTGCGGGCGACAAAACAGTCCGAGCGGCGCAAAAGTTGGAGGTGGTCGTCGTAAAAGATATGCGGCTTGCCCTGGAAATCGAACTTGGACAGGGTCAGCGACCGGCTTTCGATATTCGAGGCGTAGAGCCGCGCAAGGGTCTGGAAATAGCTTTCGTCGGGAATCCAGACCTTGCTGAAATAGCGGTCATAGGTGGCGCGATCGGGATCCTGCAGGATCGCCGATAGGGTCTGCCGCGTCAGGCACCACCACTGCGACCCCATGTGCGGGACCAGCCCCGCAGGCACCCGGCGATGCAGCTTGAAACGGCGTTGAAAGTCGACGTAGTGGTCAAACAGATACCGCTGCCGCCGCCATGAAAACGGAAACCGCAGGGTAAACCTTTCCTGATCCAGACCGCCGACTGTCCACGGCACATCGGCCGTCGTGGCGCTTTCGATGAAATCGGTGCGTGGCCGCGCATCTAGATAGCGCACCAGTTCCCTGACCGGCCGCAACGGCATGCACGACCCCGAAGCAAGGTAGACGTGGCGCACATCGGGGAACTTTTTCAGCATCATTTCGGACGCCGCCTGCGCCGCAGCGACGATCCCCCAGGTGCCCCATTCGCAGCGGAACCGGGTCGAGAATGCAACCTGCGGCAGGTCGGCCAACCGCGCCTGAAAGCTGTCGAAGGTCTTGCGACCGACGGATCGGTCCATGTGCAGGACCACCGGACAGCCCCCCGCGACCCAGTGCCGGACCACCTGTTCGGCCCGGTCCAGCGCGGTGTGAACCAGCATGACAACACCGACCGTCACACCCAGTTCCCTTTCGACATCAGGCCCAGGATCTCCAGTTGGCGCCAGTTGATATATTTCTCGCTCCACTTGCACCACAGGTCGGGGTTGTCCGACAGGCCACTTGCATAGGCCCTGTACTCAATGCTGTTGGCATAGTGTTGCCGGCGATCAAGCTCTTCCTTGGCCTTGATCGTGAAGGTGTTCATGAACTTGGTATGCAGCAAGACGCCGCTCGCCTTTTCGCCCCCCCATTCGTCGTAGACCTGATTGAGCCCGCGCGGCAGCAGCATATGCGTCGAACTGACATAGGCATACTCGCGGTCCCATTTGACCAGCGGAATCTTGTTCAGCGCCGGGGCGCGACCGGGCTCGTCGGGAAAGAACTTGCGTGCCCTTGGCCCGCCCTGAATCCACAGATTGCCGAACTTGATGTTCTTGGAAATCGTATAGTTGCCCGCATCGAACCACGCCGCAATTTCCAACGGATCCTGATCGCGAATATAGGGTGCCTCGTCGATCCGGCCCTTGGGATACATGTCCAGCAGCATCGCCCCGAATGACTTGATCGACGACGCATCCAGCCAGTCGGTCAGCGCCCGGATCGGCCGTGTATCGCAAAATGGATAGACCAGAAATTCGTCCGGATCGACGACCAGACACCAATGCCCGTGCGCGAATTTCGTTTGCAGCCAGTTTAGCCAATCAACGCCGAACCGTGCGCGTTTGTAACTGCCCTTGGTCGTCCACAGCGAAACGTCCGGCTGTCCGGCAAGATAATCCCCGCCGCCATCGTCGCTGTCGTTATCCACCATGAAAAAGTGGTTCACCCCCATGTCCCGATAGTATCTGAGGAAATAGGGCAGACGTACATCTTCGTTGCGAAACGTCGAAAAGATCAGGATGTCATCGGGTCGGACAGCGGCGCTGCGGTCTGTTACCTGCTGCAGCTGCCGACGCTTGCGAAATGCCCGGATCCGCCAGCGCTTTCGCTGAAGCCGCAGGCGATATGATTGCCAGACACCCAATCTTTAATCCCTGTCCGTCCGCGCCACTCCGTCCCGACTGGCGGCTATCATGTCATGCTTAACACGATCTTGAAATGCGCGTCCCAGCTTGGCGGGACAAAACGCAGCGGCGCCATCGCGGCGGTATCGACGAGCGGCCTGGTTACTATCTGCTCCCACACATAGCGGTCGTGCGGGTCCAGGTAAATGGCAACGCTGCCAAGCACTTCGCGGGCAATGGCAAGATCGCCACAGATCACCCGAACGCCCAGTGCCGCAGCCTCGATTGGCGGAAGCCCATAGCCTTCAGCCAGGGAAGGGAACAGCAGGCCGCACGACCCCTGCAACAATGCCGCAATGGCCGGATCGGTCAGTCCCGGCAATTCACGCACCCCCGGCACACCGCGATCAAGTCGGGCAAACACATCTTCGTTGCACCAACCCCGGCTGCCGCAGATGTATAGCCGCGGCGCGTTTGGCCCCAGCGCCTCGAATACATCCAGCAGCAAGGCATGGTTCTTGCGTGGTTCGATGGTGCCGACGGTTACGAAATAGGGCGGCGTCAGGTCGAGCCCCGCGGGCACCTGGTCACGGTCCGGCATAACCGGATCGACCCCAAGCGGTGCAATGGCGACCGGTGGCACCCGCCCGAAGTCACGAAAATGCCGTTGAATATCGGCCCTGACGGCCGCAGATGTGG
>JBBKXP010000227.1:0-5613 GCA_037969545.1 Paracoccaceae bacterium
TCGCTGACCTGTCGCTGGATGGTTTCCACCGTGACCTTGCGGTCGCTGTAGCGCAACACGTCGGCCAGACAATCCTGCGCCAATTCCAGGCTGATCTCGCGTCCGACAAGGCTGGCAAACGCGAAAAGCCGTGTCAGGGCGCCTTCAAGCACGCGGACGTTCGTCGTGATGCGGTGGGCGAGAAATTCAATGACGCCGTCGTGGATATGCAGCCCTTTGTACTGGTCGCGGTAGTAGACGACCTTGGTCTGCAGAATACCTAGGCGCAATTCGTAGTCGGTCGGGTGCAGATCGACGATGAGGCCACATTGCAGGCGCGACTTGATCCGTTCTTCGAGCCCCTGAATTTCGCCGGGCGCCGTGTCGCCGGAAATGATGATCTGCTTCTGCATGTCGACGAGGGCGTTGAAGGTGTGAAAGAATTCTTCCTGCGTCGATTGCTTGCCGGCGATGAACTGCACGTCGTCCACCATCAGCACGTCGACCGAGCGGAACAACTGCTTGAAATCCATCATCTTGCGGTCGCGCAGGGCGGCGATGAAACGATACATGAACTGCTCGGCCGACAGATACAGCACGGTCAGTTCGGGCTGCCGGCGCTGGATTTCGTGCGCAATGGCGTGCATCAGGTGGGTCTTGCCCAGACCGACGCCACCATAGAGAAACAGCGGGTTGAAGGTAACGGGGCCACCTTCGGCCACACGGCGGGCGGCGGCATGCGCCAGTTCATTGGGTTTGCCGACGACAAAGTTGTCAAAGGTAAAGCGGACATCGAGCCCGGCACCGGGCATCTCGTCGACATTTGCAGTGGCGACAACGGCCGACTTTGGCGCTGCGCGTTGCGCCAGACCGTTCATCGTTTCATAGCCAAGCCTGTCGACGGCACCGCCGTTGCGGTTCATGTGATAGATGATCTGTTCGGCGTATTTCTGGGCGATGTAATTACCGTGAAACTTGGACGGCACCGAAAAGGTCGCCACCCCATCCGCCATATCAAGCAACCCGAGCGGTTCGATCCAACTGGTAAAATTGTTTGCACCGACGGACCCGCGCATGGTTTCGCGCGCCTTCGCCCAGATATCCTTGGTCATGTTGTCCTGTCCCAAACAAACGTGTTGCATCATAGTTTCGGTAATCGAAACCAGTCCCCGCCACCCACATTCGCCCGCTTCTTGACAGCCGCAAGCGCCACTGAATTTAATGCCTCAGCGGCTTCTTCCGAGACCTGTCAAAGACCCCTGAACGAACTGGGACCGGCCATGTGGCCAGTCGCCTGCCCTGCCAAGGGGGCCGCCAAAGGAACAAGACGTCAAACCAATCCCAACGAATGGGTCGTGGTCGTGACGCCGCAGAAAGGCCCGTCATGACACAAAAAGCTGTGTCGCGGCCTTCCTGTCATGAAGGCGTCAATCCGGATTGTGCAGACGGATCAGGGGCAACGGCAGCCGCCCCCAATCCGTCCCGGATTGCCGCGCTTCTTCATGATCCCCCAGGAACGATGTGAATCGCTTGGTCAAGCTAGCAAGGGGTTTGTGACCCATTCAACCGAACAACGTGCTTGACTCGAGGATTGGCTGAAAAGAATCTGCGGCGCCTGTTGAATCCCTTCAGGAAGTCGGCGGCGCTGTTGCACAAAAAACAAAAAGCGCGCCGGGCAAGGCGCGCTTTGGTTTGTGGTCTTGACGGCTTGGGGCGCGATGTGCTGCCAGAATCGGGGGGTCAGCCGGGCAAGGTTCAGCCGATGGATTTGACCCGCGACGACAGCCGCGACATTTTCCGTGCTGCGGTGTTCTTGTGGAAGACGCCCTTGGTGACGCCGCGCATCAGTTCCGGCTGGGCGGCGCGCAGGGCGGTCGCCGCTGCATCCTTGTCGCCAGCGACGATCGCTTCTTCGACCTTGCGCAAATAGGTACGAATCCGCGAGCGGCGGGCTTTGTTGACCTGAAATCGGGCCTCGTTCTGACGGGCGCGTTTCTTGGATTGGATCGTGTTGGCCATGATTTTTTCCCTCTTTCGGGTCGGTGGTTGTTTCAATAACGCAAGGCGACCCGCACCGGAAAGGGATCCGGTTGATTCTTGCCAAAGCGGGCATCACGCGCATTTAGGCTGGGCCGATAGGGCAGTTTCGGGTGGAAGGCAATCGCAAAAGTGGTTGGGCGGCGTTCAGCGGTCGCGGAACTGCGGCTGGCGTTTGGCCTGAAAGGCCGCCATGCCTTCCTTTTGATCCTCGGTCGCGAACAGCGCCTGAAACAGCCGCCGTTCATAGCGCACACCACCCGACAGCGGCATCTCGAACGCCTGATTGACCGCATCCTTGGCCGACATCGTTGCCAGCAGCGACTTTTCGGCGATCTTGGTGGCGGCGGCGCGGGCCTCGTCCAGCAGCGCCTTGGGGGCGACGACCCGGCTGACAAGGCCGCTGCGCTCGGCCTCGGCGGCGTCCATGAACCGCCCCGTCAGATGCATGTCCATCGCCTTGGCCTTGCCGATGTAGCGGGGCATCCGCTGGGTGCCACCGATCCCGGCGATGACCCCAAGATTGATTTCGGGCTGGCCGAATTTTGCATTGTCGGCGGCGATGATGAAATCGCACATCATCGCCAGCTCGCAGCCACCGCCCAGCGCATAGCCCGCGACGGCGGCAATGATCGGTTTACGGGTGTGGTTGAAACGCGCGACCTCGGGCCCGAAAAAGTTGCGGGCATACATGTCGACAAAGCTCCGGTCGGCCATTTCGGTGATATCGGCCCCGGCGGCAAAGGCTTTGTCCGACCCGGTGATGATGATGCAGCGCACCTTGTCGCTGGCGTCGGCGTCTTCCAGCGCGGTGCACAGCTCACCCATCATTTGGCTGTTCAGCGCGTTCAGCGCATCAGGCCGGTTCATCGTGATCAGGCAGACATTGTCGTCCACGTCGACGATGATCGTTTCATATGCCATCTGCGGTCCTCTGGTTGCGGCTCAGACTCTGTGCTTAGCAAAGCCGGCGACGCGATCAAGTTATCTTTGGCATTGCGGACAATAGAAGGATGCCCGTCCTGACTGCACGATTCGGGCAATCGTACCACTGCACCCAGGCGCCGCACAGGGTTGCCCGGCCCTGTCATAGACCCGGAAACTGTGTTGAAAGTATCCCAGTTCGCCGCTGGTCTGGCGGTGATCCTGCAACGACGATCCGCCCGCCGCGATCGCCTCGGCCAGCACCTCGCGGATAATCGGGACCAGCCGCGCAACGCGCGCCGCCGAAAGGTGTCCCGCCCGCCGTTTGGGGTTGATGCGGGCGCGGTGCAGTACCTCGGAAACATAAATGTTGCCCAGCCCGGCGATGACGGTCTGATCCAGCAGGGCCGACTTTACCGGCGTGTTGCGCCCCTTGAAACGGGCGATCAGGTGATCCTCGTGAAAATCGTTGGCAAAGGGTTCGGGACCGATGTCGCGCAGCAGCCAATGGGTTTCGGCAGTCGCCGTTTCCATCAGATCCATCGCGCCGAAGCGGCGTGCGTCGTTAAACGTGATCCGCGCACCTCCGCCCATGTCTAGCATCACATGGTCATGCTTGGCCGAGGCCGGGTGGAGGAAATGGAAATCACCGGTCTGGGCCCCCGAAATCAGCATCCGCCCCGACATCCCCAGATGGATGAGCAGGGTTTCGCCGCGATCCAGATCGGCAAGGATGTATTTGCTGCGCCGGCGCAACGCCAGCACCCGCGCACCGGTCAGCCGTTCCGCCATGTTGGCGGGAAATGGCCAGCGCAGGTCGGGCCGGTTCACCGTCGCACGCACGATCACCTGGCCCTCCATCGCGGGGGCAAGACCGCGGCGGACGGTTTCGACTTCGGGCAGTTCGGGCATTATGTCCTGGCGTTCAGTTCCGTCACGAACCGTGCATAGCTGAGGAAATCGGGCATGCCGACCAGATATTTCTGGAGCGCGACCGATTGGCCATCGTCGAACCGCAGCTTGTAGATGTGGTGGCCGTTATCGCGCACCGAAATCAGAGTGTGCATATCAAAATCACGGGCCTGAAACATCCAGTTCGGCGCGCTGAGCGTCTGGCTGTTGTAACGGACTTCGTAAGACATGATCCGGATCGCGGCAAACAGAATGCCGGCCGTCATAACCGCTGACATCGTGCCGGTGGGAATGTAGACGCCGGGCCTTGCCCAGATCATGAACAGGATCAGCCCCGACACCCCGAGGCTCAGCAATCGCAACCCGATTGTCGGCCGCATCACGGTCGTGTCCAACGACATCCGTGCCTTGGCCCCCGCGCCGATTTGCGCCACCATCCCGGCATCGATGGGCAGCCCGCCCCCCAATCCGGCAAGACCGGTCGTGTCGACCATCCGGCCATCGGCATCTCTTTGAGCGAACCAACGGCGCAGTGCATTGCTGATCGTTGACGCAATCAGAACCCTGAGACCCAGCAAGGCCGCAACCGTCACCAAGACAAGGATCAGCGAAACTGGAATCATGTGACCGCCCCTGCGTCAGAATGAGGATTTGTCCTTTGTCCCGGCACGCTATAACCCCAAGTGGACGAAATTCGGGCAGCGGTATGACATGACCGATCAAACGCAGACGACCCATTTTGGCAACCAGACCGTCCCCGAGGCCGAAAAGGCCGGGCTTGTGCGGGGCGTGTTCACCTCGGTGGCCAGCAAATACGACGTGATGAATGACGTGATGAGCGGCGGCGTACATCGGCTGTGGAAAGACGCGATGATGGATTGGCTGGCGCCCCGCAAGGGCCAACGCCTGCTGGATGTGGCCGGCGGCACCGGTGACATTGCGGTCCGGTTTCTGCGCCGTGCCGGTGCGGGCCATGCCACCGTTCTGGACCTGACCGAAGGCATGTTGGTCGAAGGGCGCAAACGGGCCGCAGCGGAAAAACTCGCCGACAGCCTCGACTGGCTGGTCGGTGACGCGATGGCGCTGCCTTTTGCAGACAATACGTTCGATGTTTACACGATCAGTTTCGGCATCAGGAATGTCACCCGGCCCGAAGCGGCGCTGACCGAAGCCTTTCGCGTCCTGCGCCCCGGCGGCCGCCTGATGGTGCTGGAGTTCAGCCAACTGCCCAATCCGGCATTGCAGGCCGCCTACGACGCCTATTCGTTCAACGTGATCCCGCAGCTGGGCCAGATCATTGCAGGGGATCGCGAGAGCTATCAATATCTGGTCGAATCGATCCGCAAATTCCCGGATCAGGAGACGTTTCTCGAGATGATCCGCGCCGCCGGGTTCGAAAATGCCAAGTATCGCAACCTGACGATGGGTGTCGCGGCGCTCCACTCTGGCTGGAAGCTGTAGCACTTGCGAGGTCCGCACAACATCTGGCGGCTGATCCGCACCGGCGCGACACTGGAACGCGCCGGGGCGATGAACATCGTGCTGGACGCGCTTCAGGCCGGGCCGCTGCTGCGGTTCACCGCCCGCACCCTTGCCCTGCCGTTCCGCTGGCTGGGCTATCGCGGCGACCCGACCCTGCCGCCGACGACACGGGCGCTGACAGCTCTTGGCCCGGCCTACATCAAGTTCGGCCAAATCCTGTCGACCCGCCCCGACGTGGTGGGCGACACACTGGCGAACGAATTGCGCGTCTTGCAGGAC
>JBBKXP010000228.1:0-6753 GCA_037969545.1 Paracoccaceae bacterium
GAGGAGGACCGCTGCCGCTATGCCTTGGAGCGGGCGGGCGAGGGGCGCAATGTGGCGCTGGTCTGTTCCGGCGATGCGGGCATTTATGCGATGGGGGCGCTGGTGTTCGAACTGCTGGATCGCGGCCCCGACCAGCATGGCGTCAGCGAGGCGGCGCGACGGGTCGAGGTGATCTGTTCCCCCGGAGTGTCCGCCCTGCAAGGCGCGGCAGCGCGGGCGGGCGCCCCGCTGGGCCATGATTTCTGCACCATCAGCCTGTCGGACCTGCTGACCCCCCGTGCGGACATTCTGCGCCGGTTGCAGGCGGCGGCGGAGGGCGATTTCGTCATCGCGTTTTACAATCCGGTGTCGAAAACCCGCCGCACCCTTCTGGCCGAGGCGCGGGAGATTCTGCTGCGTCACCGACCCGCCCGCACGCCGGTGATGTTGGCCACGTCGCTGGGCCGGCCCGAAGAAAACATCCGCTATCGGCGACTGGATGAATTGCAGGTTGACGAGGTCGATATGCTGACCGTCGTGCTGGTCGGGTCGTCCAACAGCCGGTTGACCCAGACAGGCACCGGCCCGCGGATGTTCACCCCGCGCGGCTATGCCCGCAAGATCGACGGCGATCTGAGCAATCCCGAAAAGGCCAAGGCATGACCGTTTATTTCATCGGCGCTGGCCCCGGTGACCCCGAGCTGCTGACCCTCAAGGCCGCCCGCCTGATCGGCGCCTGTCCGGTTTGCCTTTATGCCGGGTCGCTGGTCCCGCCCGAGGTCGTGGCCTGTGCGCCTGCCAATGCCCGCGTGCTGGACACCGCGCCGATGACGCTGGACGACACCCATGCCGAGATCGTTGCGGCCCATGCCCGCGGGCAGGACGTGGCCCGTGTCCATTCCGGCGATCCGTCGCTATACGGCGCGATCGCCGAACAGATCCGGCGGCTGAAACCCGCAGCCATCCCCTATCAGATCATTCCCGGCGTCCCCGCCTATGCCGCTGCGGCGGCGGCACTGGGGCAGGAACTGACGATTCCCGAGGTGGCGCAGTCGATCGTGCTGACCCGAATGTCGATGAAATCGACCGGGATGCCGGCGGGCGAAACGCTCGAAAATTTTGCCCGCACCGGCGCAACACTGGCGATCCATCTGGGGATCCGGGCGCTGCGCGAGATCGAGCGGCAATTGTCGCCGCACTATGGCTCCGACTGCCCGTTGGCGGTGATCTACCGGGTTGGTTGGCCGGACCAGCAGATCATCCGCGGCACCCTTGCCGACATCCACGCCAAGGTCCGAGCGGCCAAGATCACCCGCACCGCGCTGATTCTTGTTGGCCCGGCATTGGCCGATTCGCACGGCTTTCCCGACAGCGCATTGTACGACGCCAAGCGGCCGCATGTGCTGCGCCCGAAGGTAAAGCTGCCATAAACCGGGCGATTCGGGCCTCTGAACCGCCAAATCTCGCATCGTTAACTTGATTTTGCCGTAGTTTGACGCATCCTGACTCCCGGGAAGAGGAGGTGGCGATGTCGGAATACCTGCCAGAGGCAGTCCGAAAGGGGCTGGAAGATGCCCGCAAGGCGGCGCTGCGCCGGTCGTCGCGCTTGTGTGTGCATGATGGCGACAAGGTTCACAGGGTCACCCGCCTTTGGGATGGCGGGTTTGCGATGGAGGCAAAGGACGCCCCGAAACTGCGTGGCTTTGTCGAACTCTACGACGGATCACGGCACATCTTTCAGTGCCTTGTCGTGTCTTCGGACGAAGAGTCGGACGAACGGATCTACGAATTCAAGTGGCACACCCCGGTGGCGGACCGCCCGGCGGCGGATTTCGAGCAGAACGAAGCGCCGCCAGTGGCCCTGATCCCGACTTTGCGCAACTGGTTCCGGACCTGATCAGACGATTGGCTGCCATAGCTGAATCGGGTTGCCTTCCGGGTCAGCCAGCCGGGCGAACCGGCCATTGGGATAGGTCTCGGCATCGACCTCGACCTTTTCGCCCGCCGCCCGCAGCTGAGCGACCATCGCATCAAGGTCGCGGACCCTGAAATTGACCATCCATTGCTGGTCGGGCCGTCCGAAATAGTCGGTATCCTGTGCAAAAGGCGCGAACACGGTATCGCCTGCCTCTTGCGACCAGCAAGGGGCGTCGTAACTGTCGGGCACCTGGGTCACACCAAGCTGGTCAGCATACCATTTGGCCAGACCCTTGGTGTCCGCCGACCGAAAGAACACGCCGCCGATTCCAGTCACCTTTTCCATCACTGCAAATCCTCGAATGCCGCCTGCAACCGTGTTACTGCATTGCTAATCCGTTTGCGTGGCATCGCAAGGTTGAAACGCAAGAACGTCTCGCCACCCTTGCCGAATGCGGTGCCGGGGCTGGGTGCGATCCGTGCGACAGTGTGAACCCGGTCGGTCAGTTCTTTTGGCGTCATCCCCGTCGCGCTGAAATCGATCCAGGCCAGATACGTCGCCTCGAGGGGGATCGAGCGCACGCCCGGCAGCGCGTTCATCCCGGCATCGAACACCTTGCGGTTGCCGTCGAGATACACCCGCAATGCGTCCAGCCATTCGGCCCCTGCGGGCGAATAGGCCGCCGTCACCATCCGCGGCCCAAATGCGTTTGCCGCGACGCTGATCGCCGCCAGCCGCCGCCCGAATGTCGCGCGCAAATCGTCATCGGGGATGATGATGTTGCCGTTTTCGGTGCCCGCCATGTTGAACGATTTCGACGCCGAGGTCGCCATGATCAGCCGGTCCTCGATCCCGTCGATCAGGGCCATCGGCGTATGGATATGGCCGGGCATCGTCAGATCGTGATGCACCTCGTCGGATACGATGATCAGGTCGTGCCGCTTGGCAAAGGCGGCAATCGCCATCAGTTCGGCCCTGGACCAGACCCGCCCGCCGGGGTTGTGTGGCGAACACAGGATCAACATCCGTTCGGTGCCGGTCATCTGCGCGTCATAAGCGGCAAAGTCGAGTTGATAGCGCCCGTCGGTCAGCACCATTTCACATTCCACCGGGATCCGTTCGGCGGCGCGGATCACCCGGTAGAAGGAATGATAGATCGGCGAGAACATGACGATCCCGTCACCCGGACCGCTGAAGGCGTCGAGACAGATCGCGACACCGTTGACAAGACCGTTTGTGGTGAAAATCCACTCCGGTTTGATCGTCCAGCCATGCCGGTTCTGCATCCACCAGCAGATCGCGTTCAGATAGGGGGCCTTGTCGCCGTAATAGCCATAGATGCCCTGGGCATGCACCGCGCCCAGCGCATCGCGGATGCAGGCCGGGGCACGAAAATCCATGTCAGCCGTCCACATCGCAAGGCCGTCGCTGGCGGGCACCCCGAACAGCTGTTCCATATCGTCCCATTTGTTCGAATGGGTGCCACGCCGGTCGATAATCTCGTCAAAACTCATCTGGGTCTCCGCCTGTTGTCGCTACGCTACCCAAGGCGGCGACAGGTGCAAGCCCTGTTGCACCAGCACCGACCATCGCCTAAATGCGGGGCATGACCCTGCGCCCGATCCTCATCCATCCCGACCCGCGTCTCAAGACGCCTTGCAAGCCTGTTGTCACCATCACCGACGACTTGCGCGCACTGGCCGATGACATGTTCCAAACCATGTATGACGCCCCCGGTGTCGGCATTGCAGCGCCGCAGGTCGGCGTCATGGCGCGGATGCTGGTGATGGACTGCGTCAAGGAAGAAGGCGCCAAACCGCGACCGATGGTCCTGATCAACCCCGCCGTCGTCTGGGCTTCGGATGCGCGCACGACCTACGAAGAAGGCTGCCTTTCGATCCCCGACCAGTTCGCCGACGTCGAACGCCCCGCCGAGGTCCGGGTGATCTGGACAGATCTCGACGGGCAGGGGCAAGAGGAACACTTTGAAGGCCTCTGGTCGACCTGCGTGCAGCACGAGATCGACCATCTGGATGGCAAACTGTTCATCGACTACCTGAAACCCCTGAAACGCCAGATGATCACCCGCAAGATGGTCAAGCTGAAACGCGAGTTGGCCCGGGAAAAGGCGTGAGCGGCCATCGCCCGTTCGTGATGTGGCCCGACAAACGCCTGCGCAGCCCCGCCGCACCGGTGGACGCGATCACTGATGACATCCGCGCGATCTGGGCCGAAATGATCGCCGCGATGGAGGCGATGCCGGGGGTCGGCCTTGCCGCCGTGCAACTGGGGGTGCCGTTGCAACTGGCCGTCGTCGATGCCTCGACGGCGCGGGGTCAGGTGGTGCGGATGGCCAATCCCGTCGTCCTGCATGCCTCGGTCGATCTGCGCCCGCACGAGGAGGCCTCGCCCAACCTGCCCGGCGTCTCCGCCAGCATCAGCCGCCCCCGTGCCGTGACCGTGCGGTTCCTGAACGATCAGGGGGAGGTCGACGACCGCGATTTTGTCGGCCTCTGGGCGATTTCGGTGCAGCACCAGATCGACCATCTTGCGGGCAGGATGTATTTTGACCGGTTGACCCGGGTGAAACGCGATATGTTACTGAAAAGGGCCGCCAAACTGGCGCGTCAGGGGGGCTGACATGCGGATCGTTTTCATGGGCACCCCCGATTTTTCGGTCCCCGTGCTGGACGCGCTGGTAACTGCCGGACACGAAATCGCGGCCGTCTATTGCCAGCCGCCCCGCCCTGCCGGGCGCGGTAAAAAGGACCGGCCAAGCCCGGTGCAGGGTCGCGCCGAAATACTGGGCCTGCCCGTTCATCATCCGGTTTCTCTCAAAGATGTCACCGGTCAGGCGGCCTTTATTAACCTGCGTGCCGAAATCGCGATCGTCGTCGCCTATGGTTTGATTCTGCCGCAGGCGGTGCTGGCGGCACCCCGCCTTGGTTGCCTGAACATCCATGCCTCGCTGTTACCGCGCTGGCGTGGCGCCGCACCGATCCACCGGGCGATCATCGCGGGCGACGCCAAAACCGGGGTTTGCATCATGCAGATGGCGGCGGGCCTTGATACCGGCCCGGTGCTGTTGCGCCAGGCGGTGCAAATCGGAACCGAAGAAACCACCGGAAAGTTGCATGATCGCCTGTCGACACTGGGCGCCGACCTGATTGTGCGGGCCTTGGCGAACCTGCCCGACCTGACGCCGCAACCGCAACCCGACAGCGGCGTCACCTACGCCGCCAAGATCGACAAGGCCGAAGCCCGGATCGACTGGACCCGCCCGGCACCCGACGTCGACCGGCTGATCCGGGGCCTGTCGCCGTTTCCGGGGGCCTGGACGAGGATCGGCGGCGAACGGGTCAGGCTGCTGGGCAGTCAACTCGCGCCTGGATCGGGGAATCCGGGCCAGGTGCTCGATGGCCTGACGATCGCCTGCGGCAGCGGTGCCGTCGCGATTACTGCCCTGCAACGTGAGGGCAAAAAGGCGATGCCGACCGCCGAGGCGCTGCGCGGTCTGGCATTGCCGGACCGGCTCGACTGACCACGACCCGCCCTTCTTTTGGCCAAAAATACTCCCGGGGAGTCCCGGACTTGCTCCGGGACGGGGGCAGCGCCCCCTCTGCCGTGTCGGCTATGCCAGCCCGTCCTGATCCAGAAGATGACGGCCTTGCCGGTCTTCGACCTCGATCACCCAAAGGTCGGGATCAAACCCGCGCTGACGCGCCAGCGAGATATCGACCGCTGCCTCGTCGCCCTCGGCCAGCACCACCCAGTGTCGATCACCCGACATCAGATCAAAGGCCCGCTGATAACACACCGCACGACCGTCCAGCGTGTTCAGCTTGACCAACACCGCCCCCGCCGTCGCATCACCGCGTTTGACCACAAAGGCCGGAATATTCGCCAGCCGCAACCGGGTGAGGTAGGCGCTGACCCAGATATCAGCCGTCAGCCTCACGCATTGCCGTCCTTGAAATCAAGGCCCATTTCCGAATACCGCTCCGACTCCTCCAGCCAGTTCGGGCGCACCTTGACCTGCAGGAACAGATGCACCCGGCGACCCAAGAAGGCCTCGAGTTCCTCGCGCGCAGCCCTGCTCACCGCCTTGGCCGTCTCGCCCCCCTTGCCCAGCACGATCCCCTTGTGGCCGTCGCGGGCGACATAGACGATCTGGTCGATCCGGGCGGTCCCATCCTCGCGTTCGACCCAGTTTTCGGTTTCGACCGTCAGCTCATAGGGCAATTCCTGATGCAGCCGCAGCGTCAGCTTTTCACGGGTCATTTCGGCGGCGATCATCCGCATCGGCAGATCGGCGATCTGATCCTCGGGATAGAGCCATGGGCCTTCGGGCATCTGCTCGGCCAGCCATTTCTTCAGGGCATCGCAGCCATGCCCGCGTTCCGCAGAGATCATGAAAGTTTCGGCGAACGGATAGGCCTCGTTCATTTCCTGCGTCAGCGCCAGCAGCCCCTCGGCCTTGACCCGGTCGATCTTGTTGATCGCCAGCGCGACGGTGCGCCCTTGCCCGATATCGGACAGGCGGGGCAGGATTGCCTTGACCCCTTCCGACACCCCACGATGTGCCTCGATCATCAACACGACGACATCGGCGTCAGCAGCCCCACCCCAGGCAGCGGCGACCATCGCCCGGTCCAACCGGCGGCGCGGCTTGAACAGGCCGGGAGTATCGACGAACACGATCTGCGCGTCACCCGCCATCGCCACGCCCCGGATCCGGGCGCGGGTCGTCTGCACCTTGTGGGTCACAATGCTGATCTTGGCCCCGACCATGTGGTTGAGCAGCGTCGACTTGCCCGCATTGGGTTCGCCGATCAGGGCGACGAAACCGGCGCGTG
>JBBKXP010000229.1:0-14322 GCA_037969545.1 Paracoccaceae bacterium
AGCTTGTTCAATGCACGGGTCATTTTCCGGTCCCCTTTTCAGTCCCCCTCAAGATATGGGGTGCCGTGGGGCGCAATGGAATACCCTGAAACAGAGAAAGTTAGGAAAATATGGGGGTAGACCCTGACGAGTTGTCCCGTGGTGCATCAAGATATAGCATTTGGATGCCCTTCAGCGGCACCACAAGAAGTCAAAAATTGTAATAAAATCATAAGATTGAGTTGAAATCTCTGAACTCAATACACCCTTTTGACCTTCGGTCCCGCGCGGTCACCATTGCCTTAGCAGAATCCCAAATTGGACAGCAGCGAGCCGATTGAGTTCGTGCTACCCTGCGCAAACCTGCCGTTTGGCGGGTGCTAGTCATTGTGGAATGACAAGCCCGTCAGCTTGCTCATTAATCAAGCGGCATGATTCCGCGATACTGTCCTCGCCCCGAAGGCCGTCCAAAACGATCCTGATCTTCTCGACAGAAGAGTAATGCGTGCGCGTGGCGCGTTTGATATCTTTGACGATCTTATCACCGGGGCTTTTGCGCGTTCCAGTAGTCTGTCTCATGGCCCACTCCTCAGGGGTCACGATGAGCCAGAAACACTCCCATATCTAATACCGCTATTTGGACCCATGGGCGCTGACGTCAGACACGTCACACCCGCCGACGTCTATTTCGGCCGCAATAAAGTCATTCTTCAACAACGCGAAAGGATCAAACGAAAGACCCTCAAGGCGCGCCGCTTGCATCACAGCACCCACGCCGCATAATGAAACCAACCAGATGAGCCGAACTCTCTCTTGGTTTCAGCCAACGTGGGTGCCAAAAGCCCTGACGACGGACACGCATTGGATACAATTGACGATAACTTGAAGGACCAATTTCGTGAGCACTGACGATCCCAGCGACATGCCGCCAGAACGGATCATCGATCATCTGTATGACATCGCGCTGGACCCCAGTGCGCTAGATGACTTCATCGAAAAGTGGAACGATTCAGGGTTTGACGTCAGCACGGTCCGCCAAACGATCCAACAGATTGAGGCCTTTGACAAATCTTTCGCGCGGCATCTGATACGCGCGGATACGTTTCTCGACCGCAAAGGCGGCACAGCGCCGAGTCTGACGACGCGGGCACTGGCCCCTTTCAACAATTCGCCCGCGATGGTGATTGACTGCAGGCTCAATGTGGCGGCTTTGAACACTGGTGCAAGCGAGGTGCTTTGCGTTACGCAAGGTAGTCACATGCGGGACATGCCGTTCGCAGACGAGCAGATCGACCTGCTGGTCCAATCTCTGCAAGATCACTTGTACTCCCCCGGCGCGGGCACACGGCTGCTGAAATTGACCGGCTTGGGGAACGGGCAGCCGATCCTGTTTCATATGCGCCGATTGTCCCAAACCGACGCTGAGGGCCAGCCGTTGCTTTTGCTGATCTCAACCCAGTATTTCTGGAAGCGGGAGCTTGACGAAACTCTCATCGAAGTGTTCCAGCTGACCCAAGCAGAGCTTGGCGTCGTGCGCGCCTTGGTTGAAGGGCTGGACGCAAGGGCCGTCGCCGCCGACCGGGGCACCAGCGAAGCCACGGTGCGGACCCAGATCAAATCGATCTTGTCCAAGATGGGTGCGCGATCCCAGTCCGAAGCGATCCGGTTGGTAATGTCTTTGCGGGACGTAACGGTCACGACCCAAGGACCGGATGTGTCGCTTCCCTTGGCACCTGCGCTTGGACGAGACTGGCTACAACGCGAGGCCGAAAAGCCCCTGAAAACCATCTATTTGGCAGATGGCCGCCGTATGGACTATCATGATCAGGGGCCGCCAGAGGGCGCGCCGATATTGTTTTCGCATTTCGGCTTGGGTCAACTGCGATGGACCCCGCAAATGTTGCGATTGGCCTTCGGACATCAGCTGCGGGTGATTTGCCCTGTCAGGGCCGGGTACGGTGTGAGCACCAATATTGACCGAAATGCCGACATCCTATCCAGCACACGACATGACACTCTTGCGTTGCTGAATATGCTGGGAATTGAACGGCTACCATATGTTCCACAGGGCAGTGACCTGATCTTTGCTGTCGACCTTGCGGCTGAGTGTCCCGACCGGATTTCGGAAATCATCGGAATATGCACCCGCCCATATTTGCAAGGCGATCAGCATTACGCCCAGATGGGCAAGTGGCAAAGATTCTTTCTATCAACGGGAAAACACTCCCCGCATCTGCTGGATTTCACAACCCGCGCCGCTTTTTCGCTGGGACGAAAAATTGGCGCGCAGGCGATGTTTGCAACGATGAACAAGCGTTCAGCGGCGGATTTCAGGTTGTCGCAGGATCAGACAACCTTTCCGATTATGGCACAGGCGGCTGAAGAGTTGCTTTACGGCGAAAATACTGACGCGTCACAGGCCTACGTCATGGAGGTTCTCGTTTCGGAGGCGGACTGGTCGGATCGTTTACATGCCGCGAAGGCCGTTCCGATCTGCTCATTGAACGGCGCGCAGGATCCTTCATTGGATATGTCCGTTATTGCGGCCTACCGCGAACAGTACCCTTGGATGTCATTTGAAGTTTTCGAAGACGCGGGCCAAATGTTGATTTTCCAAAAGCCGGACCTGATCATCCCACGACTTGCCGCGTCGGCCCACGCTGCGGTGCCGCGCTGAATTTCAGAGCCCTCCGTCTCGCTTTTTTGACCTCCATACCCAAATCTGATGATGCAGAGAGTCGTCTGATGGGCGATCAATCCTCTCATTACATCAAACTCAGCAACTGATCAGACATAATTTTATTGTGGGCTTACCATTTAACTCCCCTCCGATAGTCCATCGCGGATTACCGGCACTAAAGTCGAAAATTGAAGAAATACAAAATGCTATCGCATTGAATAAAACCGAAGGCGTCATTGCCTGCTGAATCGGTGCGTTCTCTTGCGCACAGAATCTCGAACAAAATCGCTACAAACTTCGCGATCAATGCCTGCCGCTATGGCTAAAGAGTGAGAAGTCGGCGTCAAGCGTCAACTCGACGACAGAAATATTTTCAAGATATCATATTGGAAAATGAAATGACAAATTTTGAAGCACAAAAAACCGCTATGCCAACCGAATTCGACTTCTTGTCCAGTCGGATGCGGGGGCCGGGCGGATATTACAACATTGGCAATCTTATTGGTCTTGTCTCCGGCCTGATCTTGCAAATTCTCTCTATGCGCACCGCATCCGAACCATGGATTGGTCTTTCTGATGCCGTCATAGTCTACTTTGTCGGAAGTCCGGGTTCGACCGCCCTGACACTGGCAATGCTCGTGTTCTTCTGTGCTGGCGAATTGTACCATCGCGCCTGGAGGGACTCTGACCGCGGTCCAAATCTACGGCTCAATCGCTGGGGGGACTTTGTATCGGGTATTGGCGCGCTATTGCTTGCGGTGTCATTGTCCTATTTCGGCGACCTTTGGCTCGAGATCTCCTCAACAATTCTATTGGCGGGTGGCAAATTCGGGAGCGCCTTGGGCCCCGCGCGAGGCTGGCCCGTCAGAGTTGAAAGCGCCGTTCGACATGGGACAACAGAGAGTATCAAGTTTGACGTGTTCCGAATGGCTGTTGTCTTAAGCCGAGTGCCTGCGATCTGCGCACTGATCTTCGGGCTACTGGCTGCGACAATTTCGGCCTCCGATTTCGGCCTGGGCGAAATTCAAAGCGCAATCCTGCTTCTCTGTTATGCCCTTTGGACCCGCGCAGATATTCTGCTTGGACGCACTTAGTGTCAAAGCGATCGAAGTCACAGCGCCAGCACACGGCCGATTTGTCCGTATCATCGTCACCCGTGCTGGGGCTACTGCAAACCTGCACACGCCTCTGACATTCCTGGTATTCAAATCACCGAAATTCCGCTCAGGTTCAGCTCTTCGATCAACAAGACGGTTTTGGAAATGGGCACTGGCATCGACACAACACGCCGCGTCAACCCTCGGCGGTGCCTTTCGGTCCGCCCGACGGAATGTGGGATGTTTTTGCCGCCGCACACCGCCAACGGTTCGGCTTTGTCCCCGATAGCGAATATTTGCTGATCGACCGGCTGACCGCCGAAGCGATTGGCGTGACGGGGGAACCGGTCATTTTGACCGAACCCCCGACCAAGGCGGTCAATATTGGCACGGCACAGATGTAGTGTGCGGGGGACTGGCGCGCGGGACCGGTAATCGACCGCGCCGGCGGTTGCTCCGGGCGGGTTACCCGGCAAGACCGGCGTCAACTTTGTCGAACGGGTGAACGGCGACAAAATACCGCTTTCGGGAAACGACGATATCAAAATGGCAGCCGGCGATGTTCTTGTCATGAACTTATCCGGTGGTGGCGGTTGGGGTTCCTGACGTTTGGAATGCCGGGTAACGACGTGTGCGAATGACCGCTGCGGCCACATGGCCAACCGCGGCTAGGCGGCCCGCGCTGCCGCAAGTGTGATCGCCTCGAACGCGCGGAGGACCATTTGGCCAGACTGGATGTGCTTCGGCATCAACTCGCGTGGCACCGCTGCCAGCAGTGAATGCTGCTGGAATGTGGGATCGGCACAAAGCGGGGCGATGTCGATGGTTTCCATCGCGCTGCCTGAGACTTGCAGGATTCCGGGGCGGTCCAGCAACACTTGGTGATAGCGTATCGTCTGAAGGTAGGGTGCGCGAACAATGGCGCGCCCGTCCAGTAAATGTCCGGCCGATGCAAAAACCTCCTCCTCGCCGAACAGATATTCGACTACGGACCCCTTGAGGCGCAACCGCTGGCTAGGCGCGACATGCAGATCATTGGTCAGCCCGAAATACGGCGCCCGGATCAACAATGGCGCAAACTGACCGCAGGCGGGCAACTCTTGCGAACCTGCCCAGCGAACTTGCGCCACGTTTCCATCGGCCGTGATGATGCTTTGGCCCAGACGCAGACTTTTGACCGGACGGGGCCCGTCAGGTGTGGCGATGTGGGCGCTTGATCCCAGCGTGGCAATCGGGCCGACGGGCTCGACTGAATTCGACAATGCCACAAACGCGACATCCGGCGCGATCTGGCAGGCTGCCGAATCCATTAGGATTCTGTGCAGGTCACGGTGCGTCATTGGCAGCAGATCAGTCAGCCTCGTCAGGTGCAGGCCACCGGTCTCGGGCAAATAGAGGCTGAAAAGGCCAGTGCGCGCAGTACTGTCCCAACTCAAGGACGCGACGACGTTCTGCGAGGTCTGACCGAGGCTCGTGGCGAGGGCGACGGCACGCGTCACGCCATTTCTGGCGCTGAACAGATGCGCGGTGCCGTCCGGGTCGATGCAAAGGTACAGACTGGCGGCAATCGGTATCCGGCTGGAATAGCGGATGATGTTGCGCCGGGTCGGGGCAGGGCGGTGGATAAACTCGCACAGCAGGGTGCCGCGCGGCTGCAGCGCATCCGGATCAATTGGCGGCTGTGGCATGACGCAACCGGGCCCTGTGGCGCGCGCGGCCCCCGTGTTGTCCTGCCGCAGTCCGATCCACCCCATCCGGTTCAGGCCGCCGCACCTTGGGCGAACAGAAGTTCCGCCTCGAACCGGCGCAGGGTGCGGCGGGCGGCACGGCTGTAGCCGGCCCCGGTGGCGGGATCGAGTTCGGGAAAGATCGTGCAGATTTCGGCGACAATCTCGCGTTCAAGGGCATGCGTCGTCTGTGGGCCGGGCAGAAAACTTTCGGTGGTCAGCCCATCGGAAAATACCAGTTGATGGCGGTCGAACAACAGATGGACATAGTCGACCACGCCGCCTTCGACGCGGACGACCGACCGATCGTTGATCAGGTCCTTGGCGGCGATCAGAACCTCGTTTTCGCCAAACAGCAGCGCCGCCAGACTGTCGCGAACCAGCACCCTGTGTTGTGGCGACACCAGTAGGGTGCGGTGGTCGCCAAAAGTGCCGGCGCGAATCCGGATCGGCGCAAGATCGCCACTGGCCTGAACCCGGCGCCGGCCGATCCAGCGCAGGGGCTGCGGGCCGTGGTCATGGGTCATCACCAGATCGTCGGGGGTCAGCGTTTCGACCGGCACCTCGCCGTCCGGCGTCAGGATCATCGTGCCGGCGACAAAGCAGGGGATCGTGCTGACGGTGACAAAGCCGGTGTCGTTCTCCAGCACCAGCCCGGCAATGGGCGCGATCGACTGAACCCCGTAGGTGAAACTGATCGTATCGATGTCGCTGTCGGTCTCGATGCTAAAGGTGCCGTTGGCGTTCAGGGTCACCACCTGCCCCGTGGCCAAGGTCACGGAATCGCCCGCCGAGACAGCGATCCCGTTGACCTGGTTGATCTTGAGCGTCCCGATCGTGTTGTTCACATCATTGCCAAGCACGTCGACGACCTGGGTCGTGCCTTGCCGCATCGTCACAAGGTCGTCTTGCGCGACCAGGATGGTCTGCGCTGAATCCCCGGCGATGATCAGGTTGGAGTCGTAGTTGCTGTCGGCGACGTCAGCGATGCCGATCCGGATCGAATTGACGACGCCGGGATTGACCGGAATGGTCAGCGTCATCGTCACCGTGAACCCGTCCATTTCGGTGTTGAACTGGTCCGAGGTGTTGTCGTGATAGAGGTTGATATTGTTGTTCTGGTTGACACCGCCGACCGAGGTTGGGCTGGACGACACCGACAGCGGCACATGGTTCCCGTTGATCCAGACCCCGACGACGTCGTTGTAGACCGAGGCGGAGTATTCGGGATATTCCTCGGACGAGAACACGAACTGGATCGTCATCAGGTTGCCGGTCGGGATGAAATCGGCATTCAGATAGGACGCGTCATAGGTATTGGTCCCAACCAGCGCGTTGAATTGGGCAACGTTATCGGGTCCGGAGGTATTGGTGGACGTGCTGCCCGACTGATTTGATTGACCGCTTGAATTTGTGAAATCCGCCGCGCGTCCGGTCGACAGGATCACCCCGGTGGTGCTGGGCACGACACCGGGCGCCAACTGGCCATTTGAATAGATCGCCGATGATGTGCCGGCACCGACATAACTCGCGCCGGTAACGATCACGCCATTTCCAAAGATGGCATTGGCCATCTGCAGCGCGGTTGCGCTGGTGTTATAGGTCAGCTCGACCCCATCAACCATTGTTCAAGCCCTTGCCGTTTGGCCCGGGTCAGTGCAAACGCTTGCAGGGGTCATTGCCCCGTCTTAGCTATATGTTGTGGCTGATGACTGCTCGCCACGTTTATCTAGAGTTTGCCCTGCCTCGGGTCATGTTATTGAGGGAATCCTACGGCATCCGGTTGTTATCAAAGAAGGCTTTATGCGATTTACCCCGACTTATCCGCCAAAAGTGTCGCCCGTCGGTCACAACATGCGGTTGCACGGCCGATTGCAATGCATGCCGGGTCAAGCTACCTCTGCCCCGAAATCAGGAGCCTTGCCATGCGCACCGCCGTCGATCCCGTTGCCCTGACCGCCGCACTTGTCCGCTGCCCGTCAGTCACCCCCGCCGAGGGTGGGGCGCTGGTGGTGTTGCAGGATATTCTGAGCCAGGCCGGATTTGACTGCACCAGAGTGGATCGCGGCAGCATCGCCAACCTTTTCGCCCGCTGGGGCCGCAAAGGCGCGAACCGGACATTCGGGTTCAACGGCCATACCGACGTCGTGCCTCTGGGCGACGAAAATGCCTGGACGATGCCGCCCTTCGGCGCGGAAATCCGTGACGGGTATCTTTACGGGCGCGGGTCCACCGACATGAAATCCGGTGTCGCGGCCTTTGTCGCCGCCGCAATCGACTTTGTTCAGAACACCCCGCCTGACGGTGCAGTCGCCATCGCGATCACCGGGGACGAAGAGGCCGATGCGACCGACGGCACCGTGGCTTTGCTCGACTGGATGCAGGCCCATGGCGAAGCGATGTCGGTCTGCCTCGTGGGCGAGCCGACCTGCCCCGAGGTGATGGGCGAGGCGATCAAGATCGGGCGGCGCGGGTCGCTCACGGCGTATTTCACGGCGACGGGCCAGCAGGGCCATGCCGCCTATCCCGACAAGGCGCTGAACCCGATCCCGGCACTGGTGCGGCTAGTGGATCGGCTGGCGGTGCACGAACTGGACGGGGGGAGCGCACATTTCGACCCTTCGTCATTGGCTGTTGTCACGTTCGACACCGGCAACCCGGCGACCAACGTGATCCCGGCGCAGTGCCGCGCGACGATCAACACCCGGTTCAACGACCTGCACACCGGTGCGACGCTGACCGCATGGATGCAGGCGACGGCAGACGATGTTTCGGCAGATTTTGGCGTGCCCATCGCGCTGTCCGTCAAGGTGTCGGGCGAGAGCTTTTTCACCCCGCCGGGCGATCTGTCGGCGCTGGTCGTGGCAGCAGTCAAGGCCGAAACCGGGCGCACGCCGGTCCTGTCGACCTCTGGCGGCACGTCGGATGCGCGGTTCGTCAAGGATCACTGTCCGGTGGTCGAATTCGGTCTGGTCGGCAAGACCATGCACGCCGTCGACGAACGGGTGGCGGTGGACCAGATCGGCCAGTTGAAGGCGATCTATGGGCGCATTCTGACCGATTACTTCACTGGCTAGGTGCCGCGCGATTGCACGTGCGCAAGTCCCCGGCGGGAATTTTTACGGCGCAGTGAAGCCGGCCTCTTTCAGTTCGACCTCGACAAAGGCGATCGGGGTGGTGCCGCGGTTGATGACATTGTGGTCGACGCCCATGTCGCGGTGATATGCATCGCCCGCAGCCACATCCGCCGTGCTGGTGCTGCCGTCGGGATGTTCGATCAGCAGCGGGCAGCCGGTGATGGCGACGATCACATAGTCATGGCCATGCACATGCTGTCCGGTCTGGGCCTCCGGCGCAAAGTCGAACCGCGTTACCCGCACCCGGGCGTCGTCGATAAGCATGGTGTCTGTGGTGGCGGGGCGGGTCATAGGCCCAGCCTAGCACCATATCCGGATGACGCGCCAGTTGCGCCGTGCTAGGCCGACACCATGACACAGATCCCCAGCCGCGCCGAGATCCTGCAATGGATCGCCGATCATCCCACCCAAACCGCCAAACGCGATATCGCCAAGGCGTTCGGGATCAAGGGCGCGGCGCGGATCGACCTCAAGCGTCTTTTGCGCGAGATGGAAGATGCCGGCGATCTGTCCCGGCGGCGCAGCGGCTATCGTGACCCCGACAAGCTGCCCCCGGTCGCGGTTCTGGAAATCACCGGGCCGGATCAGGATGGCGATCTGTATGCCAAGCCGTTGGAATGGCAGGGCGAGGGCAAACCGCCCCGCGTCCTGATGGTTTTGCGCGATGGCGATCCGGCGCTGGGCGCGGGCGACCGGATTCTGGGCCGCATGACCGAGGTCAAAGGCGAGCCGCACACGTACAGCGCCCGGATGATCCGCCGGATCGGGGCCAACCCGCTGCGGATTCTGGGGGTGTTCAAGCAAGGCTCGGAAGGCGGCAGGGTCGTTCCCATCGACAAGGGCGCCGACAAGCAATGGGTGGTCTCCGAAGGCGCCACCGGCGGCGCCAAGGATGGCGAACTGGTCGAGGCCGAACAGGCCGGGCCAAAGGGCCGCATGGGTTTGCCAAAGGCGCGGATCATCGCCCGGCTGGGCGACCCGTCAGCGCCCCGCGCCGTCAGCCTGATCGCGATCCACCAGCACGGCATCCCCGATCATTTCCCCGACGATGTGATCGCCGAGGCGGATCGCGCCAAACCGGCGGGGATCAAGGGGCGCGAGGACTTGCGCGATCTGCCACTCGTCACCATCGATCCGTGGGACGCCCGCGACCGCGACGATGCCTGTCTGGCGCAGGTTGACGACGACCCCAAGAACCCCGGCGGGTTCATCCTCTGGGTCGCCATTGCCGATGTCGCCCATTACGTCACGCCGGGATCGGGGCTGGACCTCGAGGCGAAAAAGCGCGGCAATTCCAGCTATTTTCCCGACCGCGTGGTGCCGATGCTGCCCGACCGGCTGTCGGGCGATCTGTGTTCGCTGCACGAACAGGTCGACCGTGCCTGTCTGGCAGTGCGGATGCGCATCGATTCCGCGGGCAACAAGATCGACCATCAGTTCTTGCGCGCCTTGATGCGGTCGGTCGCGTCGCTGAATTACGAAGAGGTACAGGCCGGAATCGACGGCACGCCCAACGACAAGGTCGCCCCGTTGATCGACCCGGTGCTGCGCCCGCTTTATGATGCATATGCAGCACTGGTTAGGGCCCGCGCGGCACGTCAGCCGCTCGACCTCGATCTGCCCGAACGCAAGATCATTCTGGACGATGCGGGCAATGTGACCGACGTCGCCTTCAAGGACCGGCTGGACGCGCACCGCCTGATCGAGGAATTCATGGTGCTGGCCAACGTCGCCGCCGCCGAGGAACTGGTCCGTCTGAAAACTCCCCTGCTGTTCCGCGTCCACGAGGAACCGACCCCCGAAAAGCTGGACGCCCTGCGCGAGGTGGCGCTGGCCAGCGGGCTGATTCTGGCCAAGGGGCTGGTGCTGAAAACCCATCACCTGAACAATTTGCTGAAACAGGCCGACGGCACCGACAACGCCGAACTGATCAACATGCAGACCCTGCGGTCGATGACACAGGCTTATTACAACCCGGAAAACTTTGGTCATTTCGGGCTGGCCTTGCGCAATTACGCGCATTTCACCTCGCCGATCCGGCGCTACAGCGACCTGATCGTGCATCGTGCACTAATTACCGCGCATCACTGGGGTAAGGATGGATTGTCGGCTGACGACATCGATCGCCTGCCCGACACCGCCCAGCAAATTAGCGATACTGAACGCCGGTCGATGGCCGCCGAACGTGACACCACCGACCGCTATCTGGCCGCTTATCTGTCGGACCGGATCGGCGCGGAAATGACCGGGCGGATCAGTGGCATCGCGCGGTTCGGGGTGTTCGTGAAACTGGACGGCACCGGGGCCGACGGGATGATCCCGATCCGAAATCTCGGCGCCGAGTATTTTCACTATGACGGCGAAACCCAGACCTTGATGGGGGCCGATACGGGCATTGTGATCGGCCTTGGCCAAAAGGTCACGGTGCGGCTGACCGAGGCGGTGCCGGTGACTGGCGGTCTGCTGGTCGATCTGATCAAGCTGGACGAAGTGACGATACCGCAAGGGCCGGCGCGCGGACGTGGCAAGCCGGTGCGGCGCAAGGTTGGCGCGGCAAAAAAGAAGGCCGAAAAGATCAAGCGCAAAGTTAAACGGACGCGCCGCTAGGGTCTTTGTATCGGGGTGCAGTCCTGACCGCGCAGGCAGGCGATGATTTGCGTCACTGTCGCTTCGTCTGGCGCGGGAAAAACCCAGTCGCCGCAGGGATCAGCCTCGACCACATAACGGTCGCCGTCCTTTCGCGCGAAAGCCATCACCTGGACGCCGGGCTCGATCCGGCCGCACCACGCTCCGGCGCAGATCGGCTGCACCACGATGGCGCGTGCCTGCGGGCTGTTAAAGCCCCCGAGCGTCAGGCCGTTGCCGACAAACCGCGCCACGATCGGACCGGGGTCCAGTACCTGCCCGGTGTCAGACACCGCCGGCGGCAGCGCATCTGCGTCAAACGCGAACGCCCCAAGCAGCACAACGTAGGCCGCCGGGGCGTCGGACGCCGCCTGAAACGCCCGCGCCGGATCGGGGCGCAGACAGCTGAGCGCGGCACCTTGGGTTGTGCTCAGGGCCCACAGGCCCGCGGCAACAAGGATTGCTCTCATATCCTGTCTCCGAATGCGGTCAGCACCTGTTCGTAAACTGCCCGCTTGAAAGGGACGATACCGGTCAGCAGGCCGTCTGGCGCCATCCACTTCCAGCGCGAAAACTCCGGGTGGGGCGTCGCAATGTCGATCTGGTCATCGCGGCCAAGGAACCGCAGCAGGAACCACTTCTGTTTCTGTCCGCGATATCGGCCGCCCCAGATTGTCGGCACCAAGTCAGCGGGCAGATCGTAGGTCAGCCAACCCGGTGTTTCGGCCTCGGTGCGCACCAGATCGGCGATCACGCCGGTTTCTTCGTGCAGTTCGCGCAGCGCGGCATCGGTGGGCGCTTCGCCTTTGTCGACTCCGCCTTGCGGCATCTGCCAGGCAGCGTGATCACGGTCGCGACGCTGGCCGACAAAGACCCGCCCGGCGGAATTGACCATCATGATCCCGACACAGGGTCGGTAGGGTAGTTCGGCAATGTCGTCCGGAGTCATTGAGGGCCTTTCAGCAAGGTGTAGTATCGACACCCACCCTACCCATTGACAGATCCAACTGTGCACGGACCAGCCGTCGATTGGTCAGGCCATTTACTATCACCGTTGCCCTGGCGCAGCGTGGCGCGCCAGGGAGGATATGATGCCGTCAACTGGCCTCATTGCCCCGAAGATGGCTCCAGCGCACTCAGGCCCTTGAGGATATCAATGGCATAGGCCAGCTGGTAATCCTCTTCGCGCAGCGCTGCGGCGGTTTCGGCACGGGTCCGGTCTTCCTCGATCTGACGGATCTCGTCTTCGGTCAGGCTGTCGTTGTTCAGCGCCCCGCGCAGATCTGCTTCGGACCGGATAGTCGGGGTTTCGTCGACCGGTGCATTCGGGTCAACGATCGGCGGGCGCGGTTGTTCGACAATGATGTTGGGCGAAATGCCCAGCGATTGGATCGATCGGCCTGATGGCGTGTAATAGCGTGCCGTCGTCAGGCGCATTGCGCCGTCGCCACGCAGCGGCATCACGGTCTGCACCGACCCTTTGCCAAACGATTTGGTCCCCACGACGATGGCCCTGCGGTGGTCTTGCAACGCCCCCGCGACGATTTCCGAGGCCGAGGCCGAGCCGCCATTGATCAGCACGACGATCGGTTTGCCCATCGCCAGGTCGCCCGGAGTGGCATTGTAGCGGTCACCGTCCGCCGGATCGCGGCCCCGTGTCGACACGATCTCGCCCGCGTCAAGAAAGGCATCGGACACATAGATCGCCTGATTGAGCAATCCGCCCGGGTTGTTGCGCAGATCGAGGACAAAGCCATTGATCTTGTCCATGCCGCCCGCCGCCGCGACCTGTTCGGCCAGTTGTTCCTGCACGCTGGGAAAGGTCTGATCGCTGAACGTGACGATCCGCAGGACAACGGTCTGCCCCTCGGTGCGGCTGCGCACCGCGGTAAGCTTGATCGTGTCGCGGATGATCGAAACGTCAAACGGTTCCGTCTCGCCCTCACGCATCACGGTGATGATGATTTCAGATCCGACCGGGCCGCGCATCAGGTCCACCGCATTGTCCAGCGTCAGACCCAGCACCGATTCGCCGTTGACCGCCGTAATGAAATCGCCGGACATGATGCCCGCCGTCGCCGCCGGAGTCCCGTCCATCGGCGACACGACCTTGACCCAGCCCTCCTCTTGGGTGACCTCGATCCCCAGACCTCCGAATTCACCGCGTGTCTGTTCGCGCATGTCCGCCGCGTCCTTGGCAGACAGATACGACGAATGCGGGTCGAGCGAAGTGAGCATGCCGTTGATCGCGGCCTCAATCAGCTTGTGCTCATCGACAGGTTCGACGTATTGCGCCCGGATCCGCTCAAAGATGTCGCCGAACAGGTCCAGCTCCTCGTAAACTGACGCATTGCCGGCGGATTCCTGCGCGATCAGCGGCCCGGCGATCTGCGTCGTCGCCAAAAGTCCCAGAACGGTGCCGCTGACGGCGGCGATAGCGAATTTGTTCATGATGTTCCTGTCTGCCTCATTCCGTCGCGAACCAGGTCGCGGGATCAACCGGACCTTGCCCCTCTCTGACCTCAAGATAAAGGGTTTCCGAGCGTGGTTCGGCGCCTGCGACCCCATTTGCGGTCAAAATCGCGTCAACCGGCGGTGTCTCGCCACCCATCAGGCCGATCGGCGACCCTTCCGGGATCACCTGACCGGGTTCGCCAAAGACCTCGGCCAAGCCGGCGATGACGAATAGCACATCCGCTGCCGGTTCCAGAATGATCACATTGCCGTAGTCCAGCAGTGGGCCGCGAAACCGCACCGTCGCTGCCACCGGCGCAAGGACCAGCGCCCGGGGTCGCGCTGCGATCACCAGACCGGGGCGAACCACCCCAGCCGCATCGGCAGCATTGAAGACGCGCAGCACCTGCCCTTGCACCGGCAGCGCCAAGGTTCCCTTGCGCGCCGTCGCGTCGGGGACATCGCCGGTTTCCTGGCCCGCCACGGTGGCCGAAAGGCCGCTGGCAAAGGCATCGAGGGTTTCGGTCGACGCGATCAGCTGCGCCGTTTGCATCGGGTCCTCTCTAAATCGCTGCGGCAGGTCCTTGCGGTCGGAGATCGCCGCACTCAGCGCTGCTTGCAGG
>JBBKXP010000230.1:0-8922 GCA_037969545.1 Paracoccaceae bacterium
CCAATTCAGACCCTTGCCGAAATGGCGGTCGCCGTTCTGGAAACCGCCGACGCGCACGCAAAGCCGGCGCTGTCACACCGCTGCGCCGGCCTGTGGCGGGTAGCACGTGACGCCGGAAACACGATCCCGATCGGCATCGCAACCCCGCCGCAGCACCCGGCGAGACCGGCAAAACCCGCGTTGCTCAATCCGCGCGATGTGCCGCGCCGCCGACCCGGCACACCCGAGGACCGCCGCGCCCTGCTGCACGCCGTTGCACATATCGAACTGAACACCGTTGATCTGCACTGGGACATCATCGCCAGGGTCGCGGCTACCCCGTTCCCCATCGGATACTACGACGACTGGGTCCAGGCCGCAGGCGAAGAATCAAAGCATTTCAATCTGCTGAGCGACTGTCTTGAAGCAGCGGGGGGCCACTACGGCGCGACGCCTGCACACGCTGGCATGTGGCAGGCGGCTGACGGGACCACACACGACCTGCTAGGCCGACTGGCCGTTGTGCCGATGGTGCTGGAAGCCCGCGGACTGGATGTGACGCCCGGCATGATCGCGATTTTTCAAAAGGCGGAGGACACTGGTGCGGTCGCGGCACTTGAAACGAACTATGCCGATGAAGTCCACCATGTCGCCTACGGGGCAAAGTGGTTCAACTTTCTCTGTGGCCGCCATGATCATGATCCAGAAGTCGAATTTCACCGTCTCGTGCGCCGCTATTTCCAAGGACATCTAAAGCCGCCGTTCAACGCCGAAATGCGCGCAGAGGCCGGATTGCCACCGGATTTCTACTGGCCCCTGTCCGAAGCGGCGCCCGACTGACCTGTCAGCACCGCGCTTGCGAAACCAATCAAGTTTTTGACGGGACGCGCTTTTTCCCGCGATCGGTTTCATAACATGCGCGCGAATGGGGATGGCCGACCCGAGGTTGTAACGCATCCAATTTCGGCGAAAACTCGCCAGTTTCGGTGGTCAAATTCGCTGTCATACACGAATTCGCGCAAAAATGTTGCGGCTTTGATCCTCCACGTCTAACAGGACGTGTGGGGCGGGCTGCCGGGGGTCTCGTGTCGTTGAATAAATGGGACGGGGAAAAGACGTGCATTCACGGCTATTGAACAGAATTCATGCGATACTTGAGCGTCAGCTTCCGGAAAAACGTCTGTTTCTGCGCTCGGATAACGAAACCCGCTTCATACGGCTCAAATCTGAAACCCAGCTTGTCATTTGGGCCGGCGCCACTGCCGTGGTCGGCTGGACGATCATTGCGACTGCCATTCTGTTGATGGACAGCATCGGTGCCGGAAACTTCCGCGCCCAGGCCCAACGCGACCAGATGATCTATGAACAGCGGCTGAATGCGATTTCCTCTGAACGCGACGCACGGGCAGAAGAGGCCTTGGCAGCGCAGGAGCGGTTCAGTTCGGCGCTGTCACAAGTTTCGGTCATGCAAAGCGAACTGCTGCGGTCCGAGGATCGCCGCCGTGAGATGGAGACCGGGATCGAGGTCGTGCAGGCGACGCTGCGCCGCACCATGAAGGAACGCGAAGATGCCCGCGATGAGGCGGCAGAGCTGACCGCGTCGATCGAAGTCGGCACCGGCGCACTTCCGGGAACCGCCGCCACCAGCGAGTTGACGAGCACCGTCGATCTGCTGTCCAGCGCCCTTTCGGAAACTGCCGCGGAGCGCGATCTGATCGCCGAAGATGCAAAGTTTGCCTTGGATCATGCCGCCGATGTCGAAGATCTGTTGCGGCAGTTGGAAGATCGAAACGACGAGATATTCCGTCAGCTGGAAGAGGCGATGCTGGTCTCCGTCGAGCCGCTTGACAACATGTTCCGCGCCGCTGGCATGGACCCCGATACGCTGCTGTCGCAAGTTCGGCGTGGCTATTCCGGCACTGGCGGACCGCTGACGCCGCTGCAGTTTTCGACCAAAGGCGCGACCGAAGATCCCGACACGGCGCGCGCCAATGGAATCCTGTCATCGATGGATCGGATCAACCTTTACAGAATCGCGGCCGAACGCGCCCCTTTTGCGGTGCCGGTCAAGGCCGCGTTCCGCTTTACCTCTCCCTTTGGGATGCGTTGGGGTCGGCTGCATGCGGGAACTGATTTCGCCGCGCCAATCGGCACTCCGGTCTATGCGACAGCCGATGGCGTTGTCACCAGTGCCGGTTGGTCGTCGGGGTACGGTCGTCTCATCAAGATCCAGCACGAGTTCGGCATTGAAACCCGCTATGCGCATTTGAACGCAATACGTGTGCAGGTCGGTCAAAGGGTCTCGCGTGGCGAGCGGATTGGTGATATGGGCAACTCTGGACGTTCCACCGGGCCGCATCTGCACTACGAAGTTCGCATGGGCGGCGATCCCGTCAACCCGATGATATATATAAGAGCTGGAAGACATGTTTTCTAAGAGCAAAATCAACGATCCCGCGCCGAAACCTGCAGACTCGTCTGCAATGCAGGAGGCGCTCAAACCCGCGACAGGCTCGGGTCCGGATTTCAAACCCTCGGCACCCAAGGCGAAACCGCCCGCGTCGATCCTGTCGTCGGACCTGCATATCAAGGGCAACCTCAAGACTTCGGGCGACATCCAGGTCGAAGGACAGGTCGATGGCGACATTCGTGCGCATCTGCTGACCGTCGGCGAAGGAGCCACGGTCAAGGGTGAATGCGTCGCAGACGATGTGGTCGTCAACGGTCGTGTGATTGGCCGGGTTCGTGGGCTCAAGGTCCGACTGACCGCGACCGCACGCGTCGAAGGCGACATCATACACAAGACGATCGCCATCGAAAGTGGTGCCCATTTCGAAGGGTCGGTTCAGCGTCAGGAAGATCCGCTGTCGACGACCGGCGGGATCAAGGCAAAGATGCCAAACACCACAGACGACAAGATCGCTTCGACGGCACAGTAACCGTATCAGCCGTATTGCAAACAAGGGGCGTGGCAGCGACTGCGGCGCCCTTTTTCCGTGGCAGTCAGGCTCGCATCTGCAATGATGCCGGATCGCCTGCCCCAATGAGTGCTGCAACTGGCCGAACCGTGGGGCACCGGTCGACACCGCCGCCTCAAATTCCATCGGCACTTTGCAGTGTCAGGCGGCCGATCCGGGCAAAGTCGTGGCATCGGGGCGGGTCATTCACCGACTTTGCGGGCCGCCGCCCGAATGGTTCATGGTAGCTGTGGCGGTCGCCGTCCGGGCCAGTCGGTCGCGGAATGCCAGACCTGCCCGAGTTGAAGCAACCCCAGATCGCCGCCGCGCCGCCCAATCAGTTGCAGACCCATCGGCAGGCCGTGAGCGCCAAAACCGGCGGGTACGGCCAAGGTCGGCATGCCGATCAGGCTGGCCGGAATCACGACCTCCATCCAGCGGTGATAGGTGTCCATCGCCACCCCGCCAATGGATTTTGGCCAATCCCATGCAACCGGAAACGGCCAACATTGTGCCGTCGGCAGCACCAACGCGCCGTAGGTATCAAACAACCGGGCCGCTACGGCAAACCAATCTGACCGGATAACGCTGGCGGCGTGGATCTGCGCAGCACTCAGACGCCTGCCCTGTTCGACCTCCCAAATCGCCGCTGGTTTCAGGGCATCGCGGGTTGCCGGATCGTCATAGAGCGGCGCCAAGCTCGCCGCTGCCCACCACTGGCGCAGCGTGACCCAAGCATCCCACAAGGCATCCCGCGAAAAAGGCGGGTCCAGATCGTCGACCGGACAGCCAATTTCATCGAATGTGGTTGTGGCGATTTCACAGGTCTCCATCACCCCGTCCTCGAACGGCAGTGTGCCGCCCCAATCGCCCAGCCAGCCTATCCGCCGCCCGGCAACATTGGCCGACAAATCGCTGTAGTCGTCGGGAACCACGCCATGCGGCTGACGGGCATCCGGCCCAGCCTGCACACCCAGCAGCAGGGCAATATCCGCCGGGCTGCGCGCCATCGGTCCATTGGTGCGCAACTGGTGCAGGAACGTGTCGTCTCGTGGCTCGGACGGTACCAAACCCCAACTGGGCCGAAAGCCGTAAATGTTGTTCCATCCCGCCGGATTGCGCAGCGACCCCATTTCATCAGAGCCGTCCGCGATGGACAGCATCCCTGTTGCCAGTGCCACTGCCGCACCGCCCGATGATCCGCCCGCTGATAGCGCCGGATCATAGGCGTTGCCGGTCGCACCATAAACGGGGTTGTAAGTATGGCTGCCCAGACCGAATTCGGGCACGTTGGTCTTGCCGATGATGATCGCCCCGGCGGCGCGCATGCGGGCGACCATGATGTCATCGGCGGCGGCAATGGCGCCCGCAAACAAGGGTGACCCTTGCGTTGTCGGCAGGCCCCTGACGTTGGCCAACTCCTTGATCGCCACCGGCATTCCATGCAGCGGCCCGACTGACGGGATGGCATCGGCGGCACGGGCCTCGGCCAGCAAAACATCGGCGTCGCGCAGGGCGACGATGGCATTATGCTGCGGATTCGCCAGTTCGATCCGGTCCAGTGTTGCCTGCATGAGGTTGACCGCGCTCAGTTCCCCAGCCGCAATCAGGGCGGCAAGCACGTGAGCATCTTTTTGCAGAATGTGAGTCATGCGAGCATTGGACCGGGACAAGAAAATTCTTGCAAGAGATTTTCCGGAAAGCCTTCGATGGCATTCAGTCTTCGGCCGTCGCGTCGGCGCGGCTCATCCCTGCCACTTGCTGGGCCAGGGTTGCCGCCATGAAACCATCTAGATCGCCATCCAGTACGCCCTGGGTGTCGCTGGTTTCAAAGGCTGTGCGCAGGTCTTTGACCATCTGATAAGGCTGCAACACATATGACCGGATCTGGTTGCCCCAACCCGCATCGCCCTTGTTTTCGTGCGCCGCGTTGATCGCCGCGTTTCGCTTATCCAATTCCATCTGGTAAAGGCGCGATTTCAGTGCCTTCATCGCGATATCGCGGTTCTGGTGCTGTGACTTTTCCGAACTGGTCACGACGATGCCGGTCGGCATGTGGGTGATCCGCACCGCCGAGTCGGTGGTGTTGACGTGCTGCCCGCCTGCCCCCGAACTGCGATATGTGTCGATCCGGATGTCATTTGACGCCACCTCGATCTCGATCGCATCGTCGACCACCGGATAAACCCAGACAGATGAAAACGAGGTGTGGCGGCGGGCGGCGGAATCGTAGGGGCTGATCCGGACAAGGCGATGCACACCGCTTTCGGATTTCAGCCAGCCATAGGCGTTCGGCCCGCTGATCTTGTAGGCGGCGGATTTGATCCCCGCCTCTTCGCCTGCACTTTCGGACTGCAGTTCGACCTTGTAGCCCTTCTTTTCGGCCCAGCGAACATACATCCGCGCCAGCATCGACGCCCAGTCACAGCTTTCTGTGCCCCCGGCGCCGCTGTTTATTTCAAGGAATGTATCGTTGCCATCAGCCTCGCCATTCAGCAGCGCCTCGATTTCCTTCTGCGCCGACTTGTCCTGCAGTGATTTCAGGGCCGCTTCGGCGTCGGTCACGATTTCAGTGTCACCTTCGGCCTCGCCCAATTCGATCAGGTCGATGTTGTCGGTCAGGTCGCGGTCGATAGCGTCGTAGTCGGCAATGGCGTCAACCAGCATCTGGCGGTCGCGCATCAGCTTTTGCGCGGCTTCAGGATCGTCCCACAGGGTCGGATCCTCGACCCACGCATTGAACTCCTCCAGCCGGTGCGGTGCCGTGTCGATCTCAAGCCGCTGGCCCAGAAGGGTCAGCGATTTTCGGATCGCGGCGATGGTTCCCTGAGTTTCGGCGCGCATGGATCTGGTCCCGGTCTGGCGGATTTCGACGGGTCATAGCCCGACCGGCGGACATCGGCAAGCGAGCCTAGTAGAGCCCGCCCGATGACAAAGTGCCGAATGTGGCGCGCGGGGCGACGGTGACAGATTCGCCTGTCGATGTCTGCACCTGCTGGGCCATGCGCGGCACTTCGTCAAACAGCGGCAGATCGGCAGCCATTGCGAAACCACCGTCAAAGGTGATGCCGAACACCGGTTCTTCGCCGGACCGGAAGCATTCGGCAACGACATTATCGCCGGTCGCTTCGTCAGGTAGCCGGGCCCCGGAAAATCGGTCGATCTTGAGGAATTGGCAATCTTCCGGCACCCGGAACGCGCTGCCACCAAACCGTTCGATCGCAGAGCGCATGAAGGTCTCGAACACCGGGCCGCAGAATCCGCCGCCCGACACCCGGCCCATGTTGCGCGGCGTGTCATAGCCGATGTAGCAGCCGGCGACGATGTTGGATGAAAAGCCGATGAACCACACGTCCTTGGAATCGTTGGTGGTGCCGGTCTTGCCCGCAATCGGCACCGGCAGGTTGATCCCCTTGGCCGTGCCGCGTTGCACGACCCCTTCCAGCATCGAGGTGAGCTGGTAGGCGGTGACCGCATTCATGATCCGGTCGCGGTTGGAAATGATCTGTGGTGCCTGACCAGCGGGCAACGATGTCAGTTTGCAATCTTCGCAGATGCGCTGGTCATGTTGATAGACCGTATGGCCATAGCGGTCCTGAACCCTATCAACCAAAGTCGGTTCGACACGCTCGCCGCCGTTTGCGAACATTGCATAGGCCGCGACCATCTTGAACAGGGTGGTTTCCTGCGACCCCAGGGCGTTGGCCAGCACTGGCTGCAAACGGTCGTAGACCCCGAACCGTTCGGCATATTCGGCTACCACATCCATGCCGACCTCTTGCGCCAGCCTGATCGTCATCAGGTTTCGCGACTGTTCGATGCCGGTGCGCAGGGGCGTCGGGCCGTAAAACTGGCGGCTGGCGTTTTCCGGCCGCCAGATGCCTTGCGGCGTGTTGATTTCGATCGGGGCGTCAACGACGATGGTCGCCGGGGTATAGCCGCTGTCCAGCGCCGCGGCATAGACAAACGGTTTGAACGACGACCCCGGTTGGCGGCGGGCCTGGGTGGCGCGGTTGAACACCGATGCCTGATACGAAAATCCGCCCTGCATCGCCAGCACCCGGCCGGTATCGACGTCCATTGCCATGAATCCGCCCTCGACCTCGGGCACCTGCCGCAGTGTCCAGCGGACGAATGCGCCGCCGTTATCCTCGATCATCCGACGGACCAGAACCACATCGCCGACCTTGAAATTCTCGGCAAAGTCGCCGCGCATCCATTCGATGTCACGGCGTGGCACCACCTGAGGTTCGGTATCGGACGCAGCGATGCCTTCGATCCCGATACGCAACTGATCGGCGTCGACCTCGCGCACCACCGCCGGAAACCACGGGCTATCCAGAGAGATGTCGCGCGGCACGTCCGTCGCGGCCAAGGCGGCACGCCATGCGTCTTCGCTGCCAATGGCTGATGCGTCGATGGTCTTGCCAGTGCCGCGCCAGCGCCCCAGACCCCGGTCAAACTGTTCCAATGCGCGTTGCAGCGCATGTGCGGCTTCGATTTGCAGGTCGGGGTCGATGGTGGCGCGGATCGACAGGCCGCCGCTGAAGAATTCTTCCTCGCCGAAGTTCTGACTTAACTGACGGCGGATTTCGTCGGTGAAATAGTCGCGCGGCGGCAGGGTCGACCGAAAACTGTCATATTCACCGCCCTGCACCGACTTCAGCGGCGCCTCGCGCTCGGTGTCGTAGGTGGCCTGATCAATATATCCGTTCTCGAACATCTCGCGCAGGGTATTGTTGCGCCAGAAAATCGCCTCATCGCGGTTGCGAACCGGGTGGCGGTTGCTTGGCGACTTCGGCAGAGATGCCAGATAGGCCGCCTCGCCCGGCGTCAGGTCGGACAGCGGCTTGTTGAAATAGGTCAGCGCGGCGGCGGTGACGCCAAAACTGTTCTGCCCGAGAAAAATTTCGTTGAGGTAGAGCTCAAGAATCCGCTCCTTGCTCATCGATTCCTCGATCCGCACCGCAAGTATAATTTCCTTGATCTTGCGTTCGGCGTTGCGTGATCCGTCCAGCAGGAAGTTCTTCATCACCTGCTGGGTGATGGTCGAGGCACCGCGCAGCGTCTCGCCCCGGGTGATGATAGCCTCGTAGAGCGCCGACAGCATGCCACGTGCGTCAAACCCGTGGTGGGTATAGAAATTCTTGTCCTCTGCGGAAATGAACGCCTGCTTGACCAGATCGGGGATTTCCTCGGCGGGGGTGAACAGGCGGCGTTCGGTGGCGAATTCGTCGATGATGTCGCCTTCGCCCGAATAGATCCGGCTGATCGTCTTGGGCGTATATTGCGCCAATACTTCGTAGGAAGGCAGATCGCGGCCATACATGTATAGAACAGCGCCAACTGTCAGCGCGGCCATAGCAATACCCAAGGTGACCATCGAGAAGATGGCCCCGAAAAATGACAGTATTGCGCGCAACATCGGTCTGGCCGCCCTTGTCTGGTCGCTGGGTTATAGGGCCTAGGCGCGGGATGGTCAAAACCACAAACGGTCAGGTCGGCACGAAAATGCTGGCATCGCGTTCACAGCGACGCGAGGTGCCGACTATTGCCGCACCAGCGGTGCCCTTGCGGCTTCCTCGACCGCCCACATTTGCAGGCCGTTCAGAATGCCGTCAACCAATGGTGCGCGTCCTTTAGTCGTCAGCAGGGCGGTGCGGTCGGCATCGTTGGACAGAAACCCGACCTCGACCAGGACCGACGGGAAATCAGCCGCCGTCAGAACCGCCAGCACTGCCTCGCGACGAGGTTTGCCGTTCAGACGCGCCCCCGCGTCTGCCAGACCGGCGACCAGCGCATCGGCAAGGCGCTGTGATTTCGGGCCGGATTCAAGCCGGGCAAGATCCATCAGAACCGTGGCGATCGTGTCGTCCTGGCCGCTGAGGTCAAGCCCGGCCAGCAGATCGCCGCGGTCGTGGCGCTCGGCCATCCGCTCTGACGCTTGGTCCATCGCCTCGGGCGATAGCGTGTAAACCGACGCACC
>JBBKXP010000231.1:0-12431 GCA_037969545.1 Paracoccaceae bacterium
GCGATGAATAAGGGCAAATCGGCCGATAAGGCGCCGGAATCTGCCAAAGATGCCCGCAAGTTGCCGTCATTCCTTTCCAAAAAGGGGATCGGGGCCAACTAGCTGCCATCGGCGGTGCGTGTTCTGGTTCGCGATACGGCGCCGGTGGCATGGGCTAGACCTTACCGCTTGTGCGCTATTTGCTCCGCCTAAAATGCAATCTGAAACGTCGCGCCCGGCCCCTGCTCCAGCAGTGCAATCTCTGCCCCGTGCGCCTGCAACATGCGACGCACGATCGCGAGCCCCATGCCGGTGCCGCCGCTGTCGCGCCGGGTGGTGAAAAAGGGATCGAAAATTCGCGCCCGGTTGCCCGGCGATATGCCGGGGCCGTTGTCGGTAATTGTCAGTTTGTCCGGGGCCGAAACGATCGTGACCACGCTCGCCCGGTGCGCGGCCGCGTTGCCAAGCAGGTGTTCCAGTACAAGCCGAAGCGCATCACGGGCGATTGGCAGCGGTGTGTCGCCCTTTTCAGTCAGGCGCAGGTCGGGAAACTGCGTCGTCAGGCCGTCGATCAGCTCGTGCACCGTTGCGGTGCCGGTTGGCATCGGCTCTTGCGCCCGCGCCAGTGCGCGCTGCGCTTCCAACAGTGCTGTCATGCGGTCGGCAGCGTCGTCGATCCGGCCCAGCAGCGCCTTCCTTTCACGTGCTTTCAATCCCGGACTGTCCAGCAGTTCCGCGGCACCGCGCAACACGGTCAGGGGTGATTTCAACTCGTGTGTCACGTGATCGGCGTAGGATCGCAGGACAGCCTCGCGCCCTTGCAGGATGCGACCCATGTCAAGCATCGCCTGCCCCAGATCGCGCATTTCGCGGGTGCCGTAATGCGGCAGCGGGTCGAGGGCGCCGGATTGGCCGTGGGTGATTTCTTCGCCGCGTGCGGCGAGTGCCCGGATTGGCCGCAGCAGGATGCGCCAAAGGACGTAGCCGACATAGATTGTCGCCAGCACAATTCCGCAGGCGGCAATGATGACGGCGTCGCGGTAGCCCAGTACCGGCCAAAGATAGCGGACCACGACAATTCCGGCGATCGGCAGACAAAGCACCGCACACAGCGTGAATCCGACGATCAGGGCGAGCGACGGACGCCATTTGTTGGCTATGCGCCCTGGCATGGCCCCATCCGGATACCGACGCCGTGCACCGTGTCGATGGCGTCAGCGCAACCCGCATCGCTCAGTTTCAAACGCAGGTTACGCAGGTGGCTGTCAAGCGTGCGGTCGCTGACGTGAATGTTGGTTCCATAGACCGAATCGACCAGTTTCGGGCGGGGCATGACGTGATCGGGGCGCGTCATCAGGCGGGTCAGCAAGTCCATTTCACGCGAGGTCAGATGCACCGGGGCGCCGTTTACCCGGCAGGCATGGCGGGTTGCGTCCACCTCGATCAGGCCGCGGCGCAGGCCGGCAGGATTCGCCTGCGCGGTGCCGCTGCGTTTCAGGATCGCCCGGATACGGGCGACAAGTTCGCGGGGTGAGAACGGCTTGGACACGTAGTCGTCGGCCCCCAGTTCAAAACCAACCACCCGGTCGATCTCGTCACCGTGGGCGGTCAGAAACAGGATCGGCACGCTGCTGGATTTGCGCAGCCGCCTGCACACCTCGAGCCCATCCATTTCAGGCATCCCGATGTCCAGCACGACCAGATCGGGCATCGCGCGGTGGGTCGTAGCGATGGCGGCGGCACCTTCGGCGGCTTCGGTCACGTCAAACCCGGCCTTGGTCAGGGCAATACGCAGCACGTCGCGGATTTGCGGGTCGTCGTCGACAAGCAGGATATGGCGGTTCATCTTCTGTGTCCCTTGATCGGGGCGGCATGGCTGGCCGCCAGATTACGGGCATCCGCGCTGTGGCGGTAGCCCTTAAACAGTGGGACGCAGGCCGCCCGGGAATTCTTGGAACAGATCCGGAGATTTGGCGCGGGTCTGTCCAGCCACCAGCCGTCGCGCATCAGACTCGCGGGCAGGTCGCGCACCGTAAAGTATTGCATTCGTTGTCCTTTGCTCTTGTTGCCTGAGCATGGACCTAGTCGGGCAGAGTGCAGACCCGCCCCACCATTCGTGCATTTTTCGTGCAGATCGTCAGGCCGATGCCGCCGCCCGGATCGCCCGGATGTTGGCGCCGTAGGGGGTCGGGTTGGCCACCGAACCGCCCTTGAATACCGCCGACCCGGCGACCAGAACGTTGGCCCCTGCGGCCCCGACCAGCGGCGCGGTTTCCGGCGTCACCCCACCGTCGATCTCGATATGCACCGGCCGATCGCCAATCATCGCCCGCAGGGCGCGGACTTTGGCGATCTGGTTGTGAATGAAAGTCTGCCCGCCAAAACCGGGGTTCACGGTCATCACGCAGACCAGATCGACCGTGTCCAGCAGATGTGCCAGCGCGTCGATCGGGGTGCCCGGATTGATCGCCAGACCCGCCTTGGCCCCGGACCCCCGGATCGCCTGAAGGGTGCGGTGAACATGCGGCCCGGCCTCGAGATGCGCGGTGATGTTGTCGGCTCCGGCCTTGGCAAAGGCCTCGATGTAAGGATCGACCGGGGCGATCATCAGATGCACGTCCATCGTGCCTTTGATATGCGGGCGGATCGCGGCGCACATCGCCGGGCCAAAGGTAATGTTGGGCACGAAATGCCCATCCATCACATCGACATGCACCCAGTCGGCGCCCTGTGCCTCGATCGCTTCGCATTCGGCCCCGAAATTGGCGAAATCGGCGGAAAGGATCGACGGCGCGATCTTGATGCTGCGGTCAAAGGTCATAACTGGCGTCCTTTTGCGTGTTTCGGGGCGGTTTAGCGCGGAAATCCGCCAAGGTCACGCGTTGCCTGTAACTGCGGCCGGATGGTTGCGGGACATTGCCCAACAATGCGCTAATTTGACGGCATGGACCAGATCACCCTGCATCATGCCGATATCCTGCGACCCGGCGCGGTCGCTCACCTGGCCCGGGCTTCGCTCGACTCACGGCGTCCGAAGGTATTGCACGATCATGACTTTTTCGAAATCGCATGGATTCAGAATGGCCGCGTCCGCCACCATCTAGCAAGCGGACCGGAAGACCTGCAGGAGGGTGACCTGCTGTGCGTACAGCCCGGCCACGCCCACGCCCTGCAAGGCCGCGGTGATGCCGCAATGGTAGTGTCGCTGGTCCTGCATCCCGACCTGATCGCTGGCATCGCCCGACGCCATCCACATTTGGCCGGACATCTGTTGTGGGCCGACAGCCCCGTGCCGATCCGGGCGCATCGCGACAGCCACCAGTTGGCGGCGCTGAACCATGCCGCGCTGCGGCTGGAACGCAGCGCCAAGAACCCGCTGGATGCCGAGGCGTTCCTGCTGCCGCTTTTTGCCGATCTGCTGCAGGATGACCGGACTGTGCCGAAAGCCGCGCCAGACTGGCTTGCCGTGGCCTGTGTGGCGGCGCGGCAGCCCGAGGTTTTCCGTGATGGCGCCGCCGGTTTCGTGCGTATCGCCGGACATGCACATCCGCATGTCAGCCGCACCGCCCGCCGGTTTCTGAACAAAAGTCCATCGGAATACGTCAACGGAATCCGCATGGCCCATGCCGCCCGCCAACTTTCAGGCAGCGGCGAACCACTGGCCGAGATCGCCGCCGATTGCGGTATCCCGAACCTGTCGCATTTTCACAAGCTGTTCCGGGCGCATCATGGCCAGACCCCGGCGCAGTATCGCCAGCGTTTTCAACGCGATGTCGTGCAGCCCTAGATATTATTTGACCGCCCGGTCAAAACTTGCCAAAAGCCTGCCCGCGTGTCAGGCTTTTCCGGCATGCAGGAGGCCCCCTTGCAGACCAATCATCTGACTCCGACCCGGACCGCGACGCAGCTGCCGCAGGTTCAGTCGCCGCGCAATGCGGGCCAGCCGCTAGACCTTGACTGGGTGGCGTCGGTGCAGGCCAACACCTCGGCCATCGAACGGCGCGCGGCGACCCTGCCGGGGCGGCGCAGCGTCAAGAAAGACTGGCAGGCGGCATGGCTATGCAAGGCGGTCAGCCTGATGGACCTGACGACCTTGGCAGGCGACGACACGCCCGCCCGCGTGCGCCGTCTGTGCGCCAAGGCGCGCCAGCCAGTCGCGCCCGCCCTGCTTGAAAAACTGGGAATGACCGGCCTGACGGTCGGCGCGGTCTGCGTTTATCACGACATGGTGGCGACTGCGGTGCAGGCTTTGGAGGGGACAACTATCCCCGTTGCGGCCGTCTCCACCGGCTTTCCCGCCGGATTGTCACCGTTTCACCTGCGGATTGCCGAGATTGGCGAAAGTGTCGTCGCCGGGGCACGCGAGATCGACATCGTGATTTCCCGCCGCCACGTGCTGACCGGCAACTGGCAGGCGCTGTATGATGAAATGGCGGAAATGCGGGCCGCCTGTGGCGAAGCGCACATCAAGGCGATCCTTGCCACCGGAGAGCTTGGCACCCTGCGCAATGTCGCCCGCGCCTCGCTGGTCTGCATGATGGCGGGGGCCGATTTCATCAAGACCTCGACCGGCAAGGAACCGGTAAACGCGACCCTTCCGGTGACGCTGACGATGATCCGGGCGATCCGCGACTATCACGACCGCACCGGCACCCGTGTCGGCTACAAACCCGCCGGCGGGATCAGCAAGGCCAAGGATGCCCTCGTTTATCTGGCGATGATCAAGGACGAACTTGGCGACCGCTGGCTGCAACCCGACCTGTTTCGCTTTGGCGCTTCGTCGCTGCTGGGCGATATCGAACGGCAACTCGAACACCACGTCACCGGCGCCTATTCGGCCTCGTGGCGACATGCGATGGGATAGGCAATGACCGTCAAGGAAATCTTCGACACCATGGACTATGGCCCGGCCCCGGAATCGGCGGCCGAGGCGCTGGCGTGGCTGATCGATCAGGGCGACCGGTTCGGGTGCTTCATCAACGGGGCGTTCAGTGCGCCGGGTGAGACGTTTGAATCGAAGAACCCTGCGACGGGCGAGGTCTTGGCCTCGGTCACGCAGGCAAGCCAATCTGACGTCGCCGCCGCCGTCAAGGCCGCCCGCAAGGCGCAACCGAAGTGGGCCAAGGACGGCCATGCCCGCGCCCGCGTTCTCTATGCCATCGCTCGGCTGATGCAAAAGCAGTCGCGCCTGTTCGCTGTCCTCGAAACCCTCGACAACGGCAAACCGATCCGCGAAAGCCGCGACATCGACGTGCCGCTGGCGCAGCGGCATTTCTACTACCATGCCGGAATGGCGCAACTGATGGACGGCGAATTGCCCGATCGCGAGGCGCTCGGTGTCTGCGGCCAGATCGTGCCCTGGAACTTTCCTTTGCTGATGCTGGCATGGAAAATCGCGCCAGCCTTGGCGATGGGCAACACCGTGGTTCTGAAACCCGCCGAATATACCTCGCTCACCGCGCTGCTGTTTGCCGATATCTGCCGTCAGGCCGGGGTGCCCAAGGGTGTGGTGAACATCGTCACCGGCGACGGCGCGGTGGGCGAGATGATCGTGAACGCCGATGTGGACAAGATCGCGTTCACCGGATCGACAGCCGTAGGCCGCAAGATCCGCGAGGCGACGGCGGGGTCGGGCAAATCCCTGACCCTCGAACTCGGTGGCAAATCGCCCTACATCGTGTTCGACGATGCCGACATCGACAGCGCCGTCGAAGGGCTGGTCGACGCGATCTGGTTCAATCAGGGGCAGGTCTGCTGTGCGGGCTCGCGGCTGCTGGTACAGGAAGGCATTGCGGATCGGTTCTACACCAAACTGCGCGCCCGGATGGACGGGTTGCGGATCGGCGACCCGCTGGACAAATGCATCGACGTCGGGGCGATCGTCGACCCGGTGCAACTGGCGCAGATCACCCGGATGGTCGACGCCAATGTCGAAGGCGAAACCTATGTTGCCGCCACCCCTGTCCCGGCACGGGGCTGCTATTATCCGCCGACCCTGGTCACCGGCCTGTCGCCCGCATCGACACTGATGCAAGAGGAACTCTTTGGCCCGGTGCTGGCCGCGACAACCTTTCGCACCCCGGCGGAAGCGGTCGAGATCGCCAACAACACCCGCTACGGGCTGGCCGCGACGCTCTGGAGCGAGAACATCAATCTGGCGCTTGACGTGGCCCCAAAGCTTGTCGCCGGCGTCGTCTGGATCAACGGCACCAACATGTTCGACGCAAGCGCCGGGTTTGGTGGGGTGCGCGAAAGCGGGTTCGGGCGCGAAGGTGGCTGGGAAGGCTTGCAAGCCTACACGCGCCCGCGCGGCACGGCCAAGGTGCTGAAACAGATCGTGGCATTCGAGGGCGACGGTGCGCCCGCCGACCCGCTCGACCGGACCGCCAAACTCTATATCGGCGGCAAACAGGCGCGGCCCGACGGCGGCTATTCGCGGCCGGTCTACGCAGCAAAAGGGGCGTTGCTGGGCCATGCGTCGCTGGCCAACCGCAAGGATGTGCGCAATGCGGTCGAGGCGGCGAATGCGGCGCAGGGTTGGGGCAGGACCACAGGCCATTTGCGCGCCCAGATCATGTTCTACATGGCCGAAAACCTGTCGGCACGTGCGCCCGAATTCGCCCGACGGATCGACGACCTGACCGGCCAGAATAGCGGCACGAAAGAGGTCGAAGCGGCGATCCGCCGCATGTTCACCTATGCCGCCTGGGCCGACAAATACGACGGGCAGGTGCATAACGTACCGATCCGGGGTGTGGCCCTGGCGATGAAAGAGCCTGTGGGAACCATCGGCGTGCTATGCCCCGACGAGGCGCCGCTGCTGGGCCTTGTCAGCGTCATGGCGCCGGCAATGGCGATGGGCAACCGCGCGGTTCTGATCGCGTCAGACCCCTATCCGCTTGTGGCGACGGATTTCATCCAGATCCTGGAAACCTCGGACGTGCCAGCGGGCGTTGTCAATATCCTGACCGGCAGTCACGCTGAACTCGCCCCGACCTTGGCCAGCCATCTGGACATCGACGCGGTCTGGTCGTTTTCGTCGACCCCACTATCCGCCGATATCGAGAAACGAGCCGCCGGAAACCTCAAACGGACATGGGTCAACCACGGGCGCACACGCGACTGGTCAGGCCCGCAAGGCGAAGGCCGCAATTTCCTGAGTGCCGCGACCGACGTCAAGAATATCTGGATTCCCTACGGCGAATAGGCCCGCTACTTTTTCTGCCAGCTCCCCAGCCAGCGGCGCAAACGGCCTTGTCGTTCAGCGACGCCGGCGCTGACCTCGTCATATTTGTTCCCCGCCGAATCAAGCATGGGATCGACCGAGCGTTCGCGGAACTGCGCCCACATCGCCCGAAGGAACAGCCAGGCAACGCCAAGGAAAATGAAAAAGAAAATATTGAACCATGGGATAATCCGCACGTCCGGGCCAGAAACCGGCCTGATCCCGATCGCATTGGGATAAATCGTGAAGAACCGGTTGCGCCAGCCGTAGTGGGTGATCACCACCCAGCGCGCATTGTCCGCAGTCGACACGTTCGCATCCGCCGTCGCCTGCAAATCGGAACTGTCGAACTTGAAATAAGGCGGCCAGATCCAGCCCGTATCCTCGTTGCGATAAACCATGATGCTCTCGGAATCGCGCTTGATGAACCCGAGCAGGAACGTGTTCTGCTTGGACGTGTTGATCAGGCGCAGGCTGCGCGTCGGCAGGGTCGCGTTGCCGCTGTCGGTCTGGGCGTAGAAGATGCTGTTCAGACCTCCCAGATCGGTCGGAATGATCGAGGTGCCGGTGACCTTGGCGATATCATGCTGCGGCAGGACATAGTGAAAGAAACCGAACACGATCACGACCAGCAGCAGCCGGAAGGTCATTCTGATATAGCGCATGGGTCGGTCCTTCAGTTGGCGTTGGTGATATAGAGGATAACCGCGATGACAAGTGTCGGAACGACATAGACCAGCGCGATCAACTTGCGCCGCAGACCACTGTGATATTCGGCCATGCCTTCGGCAATATAGGTATCGCGTCCTTCCGCGTCAGCCGCCTCGGGCGGATTTGCATCCCACCTCTTTTCCAGCTTTTCGCGCCGGACCGACCGCGAATAGACCGAGATCGACAGATAGATCACGCTCAGAAAAATGAAACCAAAGACGAAAAGTTTGATGAATGCCATGCGCTACTTCCTTCCGACCGCGCCCCAGGGCCCCACCAGATCGACGATATCGACCTTCGGTTTTCCCGACTGGGCGGCTTTCGGTTCTTCCATGCCCGCCTCGTGTCTGAACAGTGCGGCGCGGGTACCGGCCTTGTCCACCTGATACTCGCGTTCCAGAAAGTCCGCCACATAGGCCTGTTTTTCAACCGGCCAGCCGGCGTAGGCTGCATAAAACGCCTCTTTATGGCAGATGAACAACTGTCTGACGTCCAATGGCGACAGATCGGCCAGAAGCATGTTGACCAGATCGGCGTCGGCGACCGCGGTGGCCCGCAGGGTGTAGAAATACGCCGGATGATCCGATGTGATCCGCGGCCAATCCCCGCCGTCCTCGGCCCAGCGCGCCAATGCGGCAAGTCCCTGCCATTCGGGGGGCAGTCTTTCGGCATGACGCCGCCCCAAATTGCGCAGGTCGCGCCGCGTTGCGCCTGCCATATCCTCGCCCAGCTTGCTTGCCACCTCGGCCACCACGAAATCCATCTTTTGATGCAGGATCGCGGCGGCATCGATACCACGTGCCTTGACGATGGGTTCTGCCAATCCGTTCAGGTCCAGAAACTTGGCAATCGCCGCCCGGTCGTTGAAATCGAACACATAGGGGATCGGCAATTCACCCAGTTTCGCCTTGTCCGTCGCCGCGATCGCCGCTGGATGGCTGACTCCGCGAAACAGATAGAGCCCGCCAAACATCCCGGTCCAGAAATTGTCCTGCGCAAAGGTCATCGTTTGCAGGGCCACGGGATTGCGTGTCAGGTCGCCGGTCGACTTGGCCAGTCCGATCATCTCGGCGATCAGCACATCGTCGAACCAGGCGTCCTTTTCAGACTTGAACCGGTCGATCAGTGCCCCGAGTTTGGCGGCCGTCGCGACGGTGCCGCTGGTCGAATCGGCCTCGACCGTGATCTTGCGGATGTCGAACAGGGCGGCGGCATCGGGGGCGGCATAGACCGAATTGACCAGTTCGCCCGCCACCGCGTCCCGCGCCGTCAATGCGAAAAGTTGTGCCGTATTGGCCGCGTAGAACTGCCGCAGGATGCCGCGCGAGGTCGAGAAACTGGCGTTCAGAAGCGGCGCGGTCGCCTGTTCGGTCGTCAGCAGGATGAACTGCCGGTTGACCCCGTTGTGGTTGAGGTAAAGGTCGTCGCCCAATTCATCGCCGACCTCGGGTGAGTAACCTGAAATGTCGATATGAAACTCTTTCAGCTTGGTCAACTTGCCCGTCAGATGCTTCAGCGCCCGGTTATAGCGGTCGACCAGCACCGGGCTGTCAACCCGGATCAGGTTGCCGAACATCAGCCCCTTTTCGATCAGCAGGTTCATGGGCGAAAACTCTTTGCGGTTACAAAAAAGGCGATCAATGTCAGCGGTATCGCGAAAGGCAGGGCGACCCCCAAAAATGGCAGGAACCCGGTCCATGTGAACGCCCCGCCCAGCGCCGCGTTGGTCACCCCGTGAACCCCCAGGACGAAGACCGCCGACCATGCGAAGGCGGCCAAAAGGGTCAACCCCAACGGGCGGACGATGTCTGCGGGCACGATCATTTCCACCCTGCCGCCGCGCCAGCCGGCAAAAGTCCCGATCAGGCAGGGGCCGACGACCATGATCGCAAGGAACACGTTCACCATATCTTTGTCACCCAGTTTTTCGGCAGTCCGGCTATCGACAGGATCATGATCGGCGCCCACAGCATGGCGGAAATCAGGCTGAGGCGGCCGAAATGTAGAATTCCGGGGGCGATTCCCGTCTCGAACAGCATGTTCAAAGGCACGCCCTGCCAGACATAGAGAAGACCAAAGAATCCGATACCGAGGAGCAGCATCAGAATCGTCGCCACCAATGCCAACAGCATGAGCGGCCCCGGTCCTTCGGGAAAGACCAACGCCAAGATCCGCGGCACCGTCCAGCCCAGTGCTGCCAGACAGATCGCGGGCAGGATCAGGCCACTGGAAAAGGCAGTTGTGATCGCATTCATGCTGCACCCAACCGGCGTTTTGCCCAGCGACCAAAGCTGACAAGAACCAGTGCGAACAGGGCCAGCCCGATGACCTTGGCAACAACCAGTTCACCCATTACCGCCGAACCGCCAACGAACAGGGCAAATACCGCGACATGCAGCGCAACCCGCTGCATCGTGATCCAAGCCGTTTCGGGGCGGCGGGCCAGTAAAAGATCAAGCGGCCACCACAGCAGGATCAACATGCCTGGCCAGAACGCGCTGACCCGGCTGGTGCTTGTCATGGCACTGAAATCGCCGCCAAAGAACATGACCATCGACACGATCAGGTGGATCAGATAGGCGGCAAAGGCGACCCCCCAGAAGGCCAGCCACCAGTCGCGCGCGACGGCGCTGCCACGGCGGCACCAGACGAAAACGTAGGCCGGCATCAGCAAGAACAGTCCGGCCCAGGCAGTGAAGGCGCTGAGGTAAAGCGCAAATTCGCGACCCACGGCATCAGGTTCGGGCATCGCATTGGCAATGCTTGGCGGCGGCGTCAGGCTAAGTATGCCACTGTTCTGCAACAGCCACGCGCCGCAAATGGCCAGCGCCATCAAAGCGACCAACAGGATGTTCGCAAGTCTTGGAGGGCTTGACGTCATCCGCCCCTGGCCTCCAGAAATCGCCGCTTCGCCTCTTCCTGGCGCTCGTATTCGCGCACCATGGCATCAATGGCGACCTCGTCGGATTTGTCGGCATAGCGGAATTCGCTATCCGCGTACCGGTTGATTTCCTGAATAACCATCTCGACGGTAATCGGCTGGCGCAATTCCTCGATCATCGCTTTTTTTGCGTCATATGATTTGAACAGGAACAGGTCCGGCTTTTCCATCCATTCATCGGGCAATTCGAAATCCATCGCCCGAACCTTGACCGCGTCGGTGATGTTCTTGATCGCGCGGCCTGTAAAGCGGTGGTCGGCCTCCTGAATACCTTTCAGATAGGTGCCGAGCTTGGTGATCGTATCCAGCTTGCCAATAACCTTGCTGACCCGGTCATAGACCTTTTCCAGACCTTCCTCGTGCGGTTTCGAATGGCTCTCGAAACTATCCGCCACTGCCTTTTTGATTTCCTGGGCGGCATAGACCTGATGGTCGCCCACCGGAATTGTGTGGTTCTTGCCCATCAGCAAATACAGAATGTCGATATAATCGTCGCGCGTGATCGGCCCGTCGACCAGAAACCGCGCCCCGGCCCGCTGGCGCAGCGCATCGTCGACATTCTCGGGGTAATTGGAAAACATCCCGAAGGTGCAATTCCCCCGCACGACTGTATTGGCCCCGGCGAAACTCTCCATCAAAACGGCAGTAATCTCCAACTGGCCAGCAGAGGATTGCCGGTCGCCGCGTTTCCCCGCGAGTTGGTCGATATCGTCGATGGTCCCGAACCCGATCACCGTAGGGTCAATTATCGAAGTGATGAAGGCTTTGGCATTCTGCCCGGATTTGCCCTGATAACTATCGATATTGTCAGTGCTGAGGTTCTGATAGCGGAACGGATAGCTGGCGGTCTGGCAATAGCCGTTGATCAGGCCCGCCATCATCTGGATCAGGGTCGTCTTGCCGGTCCCCGGTGCGCCGTCGCCCATGAAGGTGAAGATGAAGCCACCCAGTTCGGCAAACGGGTTCAGGCGGCGATCGAAATCATAGGCCATGATCATTTTCGACAGTTTCATCGCCTGATACTTGGCGATGTGGTTGCCGATGACCTCGTTGGGTTGCTTGAAGGTCATGGTCAATGTGGTGGATTTCGCGGCGCGGGCGGGGGTGAAACCGCGCACCGAAAAACCGTCCGCCTCGACGCGCCAAGACGCTGCGTTGAAGGGTCCGAGCCGGGCGGCGGTGCTGGCGCGGGCTGCAACCTTGTCCATCAGCGCCTCGGCAAAGGCGAGGACCGTGGCGACCAGCTTGGGTTCCGACGCGGCCAGCGCCCCGATGTCCTGATCCAACTCCCAAAGGGCGCCGTGCAGGGCCAGCTGGCCGTTGTCGGTCAGTATCTCCTGCACCTCGCCCACTTCGACGGTCTCTGTGCCTGCGTGAGACGCCAACAGGAATGCGGCGGCGGAGCCGAAAACGTAAAGCGTGATCAACGCCTCGGCGGTTAGCAGTTCGGAAAACTCCGGCCCCTTGGCGGCAGGTAATGCGCCTTCAAGGTTGGCGCGTTTGAGGTCGGTCAGCCCAGTGCGGTCGGCGTATTGTTCGGCGACGGCCATCGCGATGGCGATGGCGCGGCGCAGC
>JBBKXP010000232.1:0-5341 GCA_037969545.1 Paracoccaceae bacterium
CAGGCTGGACGCCGATTTTCACCTCGCGATCATCGAAGCGAGCCACAACGTGATCATGCTGCACATGATGCGGTCGATGTACCAGTTGCTGCGCGAAGGCGTGTTCTACAACCGCCAGAGCATGTTCAAGCAGCGGATGACCCGCGACATCCTGTTGGATCAGCACCGGGCGATCAACACCGGGCTGCAGACCCGCGACACCGGTGCTGCGCGGGCGGCCGTGGCGGCACATCTGAACTTTGTCGAACGCGCCCTGTTGGATCAGCAAAAGGCGGACCGGAACGAGGCGCTTGCGCGGCAACGGCTGGAGCATGAGGCGCGCCGTTAGGCGGACAGCCCCCGTTCACCCTCACGACTCGGGGGGCCGGCACGGGCGGGACCAGCACCGTTTGCAGCCTGACAAGCAAAAGCCCCGCCGCTGGCTGCGACGGGGTCCGGAGAGTTGGGTCGTGACCCATCCCTGCCTAATGCAGTTTTGCGTCCACAGTCGCAATCGCGTCGTCGATCAGCTTGTTGCCCTCGGCGGCGGTCATTTGATCGGCCACGACATCGCGGGCGACGGCGACGGCGACCGAGATCGCGGTATCGCGGATTTCCTTGATTGCGGCGGTTTCGGCGCTGGCGATCTGATCCTCGGCTGCGGCCAGACGGCGGGCGACCGAGGACGCGATGTCGGCCTTGGCCTCTTCGGCAGCCTTGGCGGCCTCTTCGCGGGCGTTACTGACGATGCGGTCGGCCTGCGCCTGCACGTCCTTTTGCTTGCGCTCGTAAGAGGCCAGCAGCGTCTGCGCCTCTTCGCGCAGCGCCTTGGCCTCGGCCAGATCGGCGCGGATACCATCGGCGCGTTTGTCAAGCAGGCCGGCAACGGTGCCAGGGATCTTGTAGTAAAGCAGCACGCCGAGGAACAGCAGGAACGCGATCAGCACGATAAAGTTGGTGTTGTGCAGCGAAAAGAACGGCCCCGTTGCGGCAAACGCCGGCGAGGCGGTCAACGTCAGAGTGGGAATCAGAAACTTTCTCATCGTGTCAGTCCTTCATCCGGGCGTTGACGGCTGCGGTAATCGTCTTGGCGTTGGCTGACCCGCCCAGCGCCGTGACCAATGCAGCGGCGGTATCCTTGGCGACCTCGGCCACGCTTTTGACCGCACCGGCACGGATTTCCCCGATCGCCTTTTCGCTTTCCGCAGATTTCTTGGCGATCCGGGTATCGGCCTTTTTCAGTTCGGCATCAAGACCGGCCTGAATTTCAGCCTTCGCCTCGGCAATGATCTTGCCAGCGGCGACACGGGCGTCGGCAAGCGCCTTGTCATAGGCGGCCTCGGCGTCCTTGGCCTTTTGTTTCAGTACTTCGGCAGCGGCGATGTCTTTGGAGATCGTCCCGGCACGTTCGGCCAGAACTGCCCCAATGCGCGGCAGGGCGACGCGGGACAGGATGAAGTAAACGACGACCATCGTGACAACGAGCCAGAAGATCTGGTTCGCAAACCAGCCGCCGCAAAGCTGCGGCAAACCGATTGCTTTGCCTGCCTCACCGACGCAGGTGCCAATCGCTTCTACAGTTTCGGTTGCCATGACATCCTCCGTCGGAACCCTGAATTATCCGGGCGGCACCGCAAGGCGCACCCGGACCGTAAGGAAACGAAGTGTTCAGACGGCGAACATCAGCAGAAGGGCCACGAGGAACGAGAAGATCCCCAGGGCTTCGGCGAATGCGATACCGATGAACATCGTGGCGGTCTGGCCGCCGGCGGCCGACGGGTTGCGCAGCGCGCCAGACAGGAAATTACCGACCACGTGGCCAACCCCGACTGCCGCGCCACCCATGCCCGTGCAGGCCAGACCGGCGCCGATATAGGCACCCATCTTGATCAGTTCGGGGCCTGCGATTGTGATTTCACCGTTCATTTTCCATTCTCCTTACATTGGAATTCGAATTTTCAGTTGCGACCTAGTGGTGCGGATGCAGGGCATCCTTGAGATACACACAGGTCAGGATTGCGAACACGTAGGCCTGAATGAAGGCCACGAGAACTTCGAGTGCGTAGATCGCGGTGATCGCCAGGATCGAAAACGGCGAAATCGCAAGGATCGCCGCGAAGGCCGCGAAAACCTTGATGACCGCGTGTCCGGCCATCATGTTGCCAGCCAGACGAATGGAGTGGGACAGCGGCCGCACGAAGTAGGAAATCACCTCGATCAGCGCCAGAACGGGGCGCAGCACCAGTGGCGCCGAGGAAATCCAGAAAACCCCCAGAAACCCCAGCCCGTGCTTGTAGAATCCGACCAGCGTCACTGTCAGGAATACCGCCATCGCCAGAACCGCCGTCACCGCGATGTGGCTGGTCGTGGTAAAGGCCATTGGCAGCAGGCCAAGGAAGTTGGCGAAAACGATGAACAGGAACAGCGTCATGATGTAGGGGAAATAGTGCAGTCCGTCCTTGCCAGCGACGTCCTCGACCATCTTGTGGATGAACCCATAGGCCAACTCGGATATCGACTGGGTGCGGCCGGGCACCATCGCGCGACTGCGCATGCCCAAGACCATCAGCCCATAAATGCAAAGGATCGTCAGTGCCATCCAGAAGGTCACGTTGGTGACGGTGTACCAATGCACCGGACCTTCGCCGAACAGCGGCTTGACGATAAACTGGTCCATCGGGTGGAATGCGAGTTCGCTTTCGACTTCAGCTATCACGTGCTCGGCCAAGGGTCAGGTCCTTTCGTCGTTGTCCGGCGTGCCGGAGTCTTGTTTTTGGGCCTCTTGCGCCGTGCGCAGCATTACCCGCACCCCCGCCGCAAAACCCAGCATCGTGAACAGCACCAGAAAGATCGGGATGGTGCCAAACAGAGCGTCCAATCCGTATCCGATGCCAAAGCCAATCAAAACACCGGCCACCATCTCGATCACCATGCGCCAGCCCTTGTGGGCCTGTTCATAGTGCGTATCATTCACGGACTGCGCGGGCGCATCGCCCTTCAACTTTGCGATCCGCTCTTCCAGCGCCTTCAGGCGGTCCTGTTCGTGCGGATCGGCCAAGCTGTCACATCCCAATCACGGTTGGCTTTTGCTAAGGCGACGGATGGGATGAGTCAAGTTGGTAGAATCTGTGTGGCCGCCCCGTCTAGCAGATTGATTTCGCGCCTTTTTATTGCGTTGCATGGAAGTCCACCCGGCGCCGCCTGTGGTTTCCACCCCATACCGGCACAGTTCCGATATTCAACCATCTGGTTGACGATTTCCGCCGTCCCGGTTTACTGCGCCGCATGGCTGACCCGCTTGACACCGCATTTGCTGCCCTTGCCGACCCGACCCGGCGGGCGATCCTGTCGCTGTTGCTGGAAGATGACATGGCGGTCACCGACGTTGCCGAACCGTTTGCGATGTCGCTTGCTGCGATCTCAAAGCATCTGGCGGTTCTCTGCGCCGCCGGACTGATCAGTCAGGAAAAACGCGGCCGGGTGAAGTGGTGCAAGCTGGAACCCGACGCCCTGCGCGAGGCGTCAGTCTGGATGCAGGGTTTCGGGCAGATGGGCGGCCTTGATCTGGATGCGTTCGAACGGTTTCTGGCACAGGAACTGAACGACACCTAGTCCTTCAACAACAGCCCCAGCGCCAACACGGTCAGCCCCAACCCGGCGAGTACCGCCAATGGCGGGGCGGTTTGCCCCAGCGCCAGCGTCCATAGGATCACCCAAGAGGGAGTAAGATAGGTATAAGCCATGACCTTGGCCGATGGCAGCCGCAGGGCGGCGAATTGCAGCAACACAAATGTAGCCGCGCTGGCGAAGACCGCCGTGTAAAGGATCGTCGCCCAGACGATTGCCGGCAGTGTGGCCCAGTCTGCGGCCCAAAGATCGCGCGAGCCCCAGACCGTCAAAACGATCCCGCCCGCGATCAGGGTGCCAAGGGTGAACACCAGCGGGCTTTCGCCCCGGTTCAGCCGACGCACCATCGGTGTGTAGACCGCGTGGCTGACGCAGCCGACAAAGTATATCGCCTCGCCCCGCCCGACCTGAAACGCCCGGATCGACGCCCAGTCGGCCCGAAAGATCACCCAGACAGCACCCAGAGCGCCGACCGTCAGCGCAACACCCATGCGCACCGTCGTGATCTGGCGCAGCAGCAACCAGCCGACTCCTGCGGCCATGACCGGGGTCAGGGTAAACACTGCGGCGGCGCTGACAGGTGGTGAGGTTTTCAGCCCTTCAAACATCAGCACAAAGTAGATGGCGAAGAGCCCGCCGAGGATGCCGTAGCGCCAAGGCGCCTGCAGGGCGTTGCGCGGCACGCCCCCGGTCGCCAGCGCCGCCGCTCCGATGATGGCCGCCGCGATCCAGAATCTGACGGCATTCAGGGCCGCCGGGGCAAGATCGTTGGCCGCAAGCGACCCCAGTGCAAACGACCCTGCAACCAGCGCCGAAAACGCCAGCATCGCCAGATGGCCGGCCAGAGCGGGTCGGGTCACTCCGCGACCTCTTTCGCCCGCGCTTTGAGGTAACTCAGAAACGCCTGGACCTTGGCGGTGCGATGCAGATCAACGTGGGTGACCAGCCAAAGCGACCCGTTCCAGTCGTCCTGACGCGGAATGACCTCGACCAGTTCGGGGTTCTGGGCCAGTTCCCACAGCGTCACGAAACCGATCCCGGCCCCTGCGACGATCGCTGCGCGCCGGGTCCGTTCGTCGCTGGCGCGAAAGATGATCCGATCCGGCGGCACCTGATCGGCCAGCCAGCGAAAGAATGGCGCGCGGTTGTCGATCTCGTCGGGGCCGACGAACCAGTGGTCGGCCAGATCGGCAGTTCCGTCGGGGCGTCCGCAGCGTGCAATATAGGACGGGCTGGCGACAAGGGCGGCGCGCTGTACCATAAAGGGTTGCACGACGTTGTCGGGCTGATCCGGTGCGCTACCCGCCCGGATCGCGACATGGGCCTCGCCGTATTCCAGCCGGAACAGGCGGGTGCCGGTCAGATAGCGGACGATCAAGCCGGGGTTCTCGGCCTGAAAATCAGCAAGGACCGGGACAAGGAAACACGAGATCGACGAGAGCGAGGTGACCACCAGTTCGCCCGTCACGCCCTCGCCCTGACCCTTGATGCGTCCCGCAAGCTGAGTGAACTGATCTGCTGTCGCCTGCGCCACCTGCAACAGATCGCGGCCGGCCTCGGTTGCGGTATAGCCACGGGCGTGACGCTGAAACAGTTTGACCCCAAGGCGTTGTTCAAGGGCGTCGATATGGCGGATGACAGTGGCATGATGGACCCCGAGAACATCGGCGGCGCCGCTGACCGTGCCAAGGCGCGCAACCTGGAATGCAGTGCGGATTTCGTCCCAGTTGTCGAA
>JBBKXP010000233.1:0-4167 GCA_037969545.1 Paracoccaceae bacterium
ATGCCGACAGGGCCGGCGCCGGTGTTCGTGCCCACCGGCGCGCCGCCGGCGTCCAGCACATTATATCCTTCGGGCGTCACCAGATCGCCGTTCTGGTTGGGCGTGAAACTGCCTGCCCGGGTCAGTCGTTCGCCCTGCGGCGTCAGCACCAGAAAGAACCCGTCGCCCTCGATCGCAAGGTCGAAACTGCCGCCGGTCTGGGTCAGCGCGCCCTGGGTCTGCAAGGTCTCGCGCACCGTGGCGGTGGCCATCGACAACGATTCCGTTTCTGGCCCAAGGGCACTGATATGTTCGGCGAACAACATCCCCTCGGCGCGGAAACCCGTGGTTGACGCGTTGGCAATGTTGTTCGCCACGATGCGCATTTCATCCATCAGCCCGGACTGCCGGGTGAGCGCAGTATAGATGGCGTTATCCATGCCCTAGCCCGCCGCGATGATTGGAATCAGGGTGTTCTGGAAATAGCCGACCAGGGTTTCCGTCATGAACCCCATCGTCATCCAGAAGACGGCGACGATCGCGATCATCTTGGGCACGAAAGTCAGGGTCATTTCCTGGATCGAGGTGAGCGCCTGAAACAAGCCGACCACTAGACCCGAGATCAGCGCCACCGACAGGATCGGGATCGACACGATCACGGAGATCCACAGGCCCTGCCGCAGGACGTCGTAAAAGGCCGATTCGGACATCATATCGGCATCCGCAGGATTTCCTGATAGGCCTCAACCACCTTGTTGCGCACCGTCACGGCGGTTTCGACAGCCAGTTCGGTCTGCGCCAGGGCCTGCACCAGTGCATGCGGATCGGCCCCTGCCGTCATCGCGGCCATCGCCGTCTGCTCGCTGTTCTTGAGGGTGGCGACGAAATCCCTGGCGACGTCGGCAAACGCCGCGCCGCTTTGTCCGCTGCCCGGTTGCGGTGCCGTCGCGGGCCGGTTGGCCGTATAGGCCTGGGCGACGAAATTGCTGCGAATATCCATTCTTCAGTCCCCATTTGCGCAGAAGGTCCATCAGCGCCGACGACATCTGCCGAACCTGATCGAACATCTTGAGATTGGCCTCGTAGCTGCGCTGCGCCTCGCGGGCATCGGCGATCTCGACCAGAAGATTGACGTTGGACCCGTCGTAATTGCCGGTGGCATCGGCCAGCGGATTGGTCGGGTCATAGATTTTTTCCAGCGCGGTCCGGTCAAGATGCACCGGCCCGACGACGACGGCACCCGAGCGATCACCCCGCGCCACTTCTTGGGCAAACGACACGGTCTTGCGGTGATAGCCGGGGGTATCGGTATTGGCGATGTTTTCGGAGACATGCCGCAGACGTGTTGCCTGCGCCTTCATCCCGCTGGCGGCAACGGACAGGGCATCGGTAAAATCGGTCATCGCGTGCCCCTATCGGCCCAGAGCGGTGCGCAACACCGTCAGGCCGTGCTTGTAGATCGCAAGGGCGCGGTCATGTTCGCGCTGATTTTCCACCGCCGCGACCATTTCCAGTTCGAGCGACACCGAGTTGCCGTTGGGCGACGGTTCGGCGTCGCTGAAACCGGGGCGGGCGGCCGTCGACATCGCGGCCGGTTGCATATGGCCGGGACGGGTCGCACGCATCGCGCCGATATCTGCGGCGTGGAAGGTGTCGGCGAACGACGCGAGCGTCTGCGCCCGGAATCCGGGTGTGTCGGCATTGGCGATATTGCGCGTCGTCACGGCCTGCCTTGCGGCGGCATGCCGGGCCATTGCGCCTGCGGTCTGGAACAGACCTATGGTTTCGAACATCGGGGCTTCTCCCTCGATTGGCTTCAACCAAGCCTTAAGAGTGATTCCTTAAGAACGTGTTGTCGGGTGACGGATTCGACAATCAATGGGGTGCGCGATGCCGACGGATACACTTGCCAAGGCCACAGCGGTGATTGCCGGTTTGCAGGTCCGGGTGCCTCTCGGGCAGGTCACCGGGCTTGCCGGGGCGACGGTCTGGGTCGCGGGGTTGCCGACAACGGTGCGCCTTGGCGATCGCGCGACAGTGATGACGACAGGCGGGCCGGTCGTTGGCGAGGTCGTCCGGCTGGACCGCGGCGCGGTCTGCGTGATGGCCGATGCGATCGACGGAATTGCGACGGGCGACTGGGTGCGCTGCGACCCGGTGCCGCGTTTCGCGCCTGACGCCTCGTGGATCGGTCGGGTGATCGACCCTGACGGCCTGCCGCTGGACGGGCGGCCGCTGTTGGCGGGGTTGGTTGTGCGGCCGATCCGCGCGGCACCGCCGCCGGCCTATTCCCGCCGTCCTCTGGGGCGTCGGGTCGACACTGGTCTGGCGGTTTTCAACACGCTTCTGCCGCTTGCCCGTGGTCAGCGCATCGGGTTGTTTGCCGGGTCGGGCGTCGGCAAATCGATGCTTCTGGCGGATCTTGCCAAGGGGGTCGAGGCCGACGTCATCGTCATCGGCCTCGTGGGTGAACGCGGGCGCGAGTTGCGGGCTTTCGTCGACGAGGTGCTGGGGGCAGAGGGGATGGCGCGTTGTGTCATCGTCGCCGCGACATCCGACCGCGCCCCGCAGGTGCGGCGGCGTTGTGGTTGGGCGGCGACGGCGGTGGCCGAGTATTTTCGCGATGCCGGGAAACACGTGCTTTTGCTTGTCGATTCGGTGACCCGGTTTGCCGAGTCCCACCGCGAAATCGCGATTGCCGCAGGTGAACCCGCCGCCCTGCACGGCTTTCCTGCAACGACCGGCCCGGCAATTGCCGGACTGTGCGAAAGGGCGGGGCCGGGGATGGCCGATTCCGGTGACATCACCGCCGTCTACACGGTTCTGGTTGCCGGATCAGACATGGACGAACCTGTCGCCGACATGCTGCGCGGGGTGCTGGACGGACATATCGTGCTGGACCGGGCCATCGCCGAGGGCGGCCGGTTTCCGGCGGTCGATGTCCTGCGATCCGTCTCGCGGTCTTTGCCCGGTGTGGCAAGCCCGGGCGAGAACGACCTGATCGGGCGGGCGCGCGGTTTGCTTGCCACCTATGACAAGGCGGCGCTGATGGTGCAGGCGGGCCTTTATGTGGCGGGGTCGGATCCACGGATCGACGCCGCGATTGCGGTGCAGCCCGCGCTGGAACAGTTTCTGGCGCTGCGCGATGGCAAGGGCTGCGGGTCCAGCTTTCTGGCGCTGCGAACAGCGCTTGCCGCTGACCGCGGTGGCGCAAAGGGGTCGGGCAAGGCCTGACAGGTGCCGACCCGCGCGTTTACCGAGCTCTGCCGGTGCGGCAAGGGTCAGCCGCGTGTCGGCGGCGATTGCGACAATCGTGGCGCAGGCAGACGGCAGGTTGCGCAGGGTTTGCCGCGCCATCGCAGGATGTCGGGATGCCGGGATGCCAGGAGGACGCAAGTTCGGATGCTGCCCGGAAGTAACGTCCCCGGATCGTTCAACGATCAAGGCGAGCAAAGGCCCGGCGTTTGCCAGTTGGGATGGCAACGAGGACTAGTGCCGGGCCTATTGCACGCGGGCACCGCCAAGCTGCAAAAGTTGCAATGCGATCGATCCGCCGCTGGCAGCCGCAAAGGCGCTGGCCTCGGTGCGGATCATGTAAAGGCGTTCGATCTTTTCCTGAACCTTGGGGTCGGCGAAATCGGCAAAGGTGTCGGTGCCGAACGTTGCCTTGGCACGGTCCTGAAACTGCTCCAACTGCTGGTCAAGGTCGATCCGCCCAAAGGCCGCCGAAAAGCCCAGCGCGGCCTCGAAAACCGTGCGCAGCGGGGTGTTACCCATCATCGAATACCATTGGGCGCGATTGCTGGCAGAACCGGCGACGGTCTCGGCGACGGCGCTGCCAACATTTAGTGCCAGCCGCATGGTATTGTCCTGCTCGCCCACGGCGAGGTTGAAGCGGTGGTCATGATAGCGAGTCAGAATCTCGTCGGCGAAACCGGTTGAACTGGTTTGGGGCAGCCCCGGGGTGCCAAAGCCAAACGCCTTGGTAAAGGCGGCATAGCGTTTGTCGGCCAGGCGGTTCGACAGCGCCGTATCGGCCTCGGTTCCATCGGCAAGAACCTTGCGGATGAAAGCCTTGTTGTTGATGTCGCCCTCCAGACCAAACGCCGTCAAAGCCACCTCCAGCAGGCGGCGATCAGCCATCAGGTCATCGACCGTTTTGACGCTGGCGATCTTTTCGCGAAAGTG
>JBBKXP010000234.1:0-12915 GCA_037969545.1 Paracoccaceae bacterium
TTTCTGGCGGGTTTCGTCCTGCCGGTCGGCGTGCTCGCGGGGGATGCGCTGGGCGTGGGGGCATGGGTTGCGCCGGGCTTGGGGCTCGCACTCTTTCACACCGTTGTCGTCGGCGGCGCCGCAGCAGTGCTGACCGTGGCGGGCGGGCTGTTCATGGTCTACGGCGTGCGCCTTTCGGGGCGCAGTCTGCCGCGTCGGTTGATGCCGGTCACGGCAATTGGCTACGCGGCTCCCGGGGCGGTTCTGGGTCTTGGCATCCTGGTGCCCCTGGCGGCCTTTGACAACTGGCTGGCGGACGGGATCGTGGCACTGTTCGGGGTCGACCCCGGGCTGATTGTCACCGGATCGGCGGCGGCGCTGGTTCTGGCATATGTGGTGCGGTTCTTTGCCATCGCGCAGGGCACCGCAGATGCGGCGCTTGGCCGGGTATCGCCCAGCCTGCCGATGGTGGCGCGGTCACTGGGGCGTTCGGCGGGCGGAGTGCTGCGGTCTGTGCATCTGCCGTTGATCCGGGCTTCGGTCGGGTCGGCGCTGTTGCTGGTGTTCGTCGATTGCGTCAAGGAATTGCCTGCAACGTTGCTGTTGCGCCCGTTCAACTACAACACGCTCGCCACCCGGGTATTTGAAATAGCCTCGCTTGAAAACATCGCCGCGGCGGCGCCGGCGGCCCTGATGATCACGCTTGTCGGGCTCGGGGCTGTGGCGCTGCTGGCGCGGGCGCAACGCTGAGGGCTTGCACGAATTGTCCAAGGCGCGTAAATCGCCACCGAGTGCCCCTATAGCTCAGCTGGTAGAGCAACTGATTTGTAATCAGTAGGTCCGCGGTTCGAGTCCGTGTGGGGGCACCATTTTCGCCAATGCCGACGTGACCAATTCGGTGCACGATGGCCCGCAACCCATTGTCAGGTTTAATTTTTGGCAATCTGGCGGGCCTTTGCCACCAGCACTTCGGCCTGGCGGATCGACGCGTAGTCGATCAGGCGGCCATCCAGTGAAACGGCGCCTTTGCCCGCTGCTTCGGCCTCGGTCATTGCGGTCAGAATGCGATTGGCGCGGGTGATTTCGGCCTCGGAGGGGCTCATCACGTCGTTGGCAAGGGCGATCTGGCTGGGGTGGATCGCCCATTTGCCTTCGCAGCCAAGCACTGCAGCGCGACGGGCGGCAGCGGTATAGCCGTCGGGGTCGGAGAAATCGCCGAAGGGCCCGTCGATCGGGCGCAGACCATTGGCGCGGGCCGCGACGACCATCCGGGCAAGGGCATAGTGCCACATGTCGCCCCAGTGAACGGCGCGGGCGCCGTCGGGGTCGGGGTCGGTCAGCACGGCATAGTCCGGGTTCACCCCGCCGATGATCGTGGTGCGGGCGCGGGTGCTGGCAGCATAGTCCGCGACGCCGAAATGCAGGCTTTCGTTGCGTTTTGACGCGGCGGCGATCGCGCTTACATTCTGCATCCCAAGGGCAGTTTCGATGATGTGTTCGAACCCGATCCGCTTTTTATGGCCCATCGCATCTTCGATCTGGGTGACCATCATGTCGATGGCGTAGACATCGGCGGCAGTGCCGACCTTGGGGACCATGATGACGTCAAGACGGGCGCCGGCCTGTTCCACCACATCGACGACGTCGCGGTACATATAGTGGGTGTCGAGCCCGTTGATTCGGACCGACATCGTCTTGGTGCCCCAATCGATGTCGTTCAGGGCCTTGATGATGTTCTTGCGGGCCTGGGGTTTTTCATCCGGCGCGACCGCATCCTCGAGGTCGAGAAAGATCACATCGGCGTCAGATTTCGCCGCTTTTGCAAACAGTTGCGGCTGACTTCCGGGGACCGCGAGTTCGGATCGGTTCAGTCGGGCGGTGGCCTGTTCGACAACGTGAAAGCTCATGTGATCAGATCCTTCGGGAGAGATTAAGACAATGGCGCTCAGACAAGTTGCAAAGATCGGGCGGAGTCAAGGGCCGGGGTTGCGGGCGGAGAAATAGAACGCAAGCGCCTGGGTGCGGCTGTTGACGCCAAGCTTTTCGTAAAGGTTCGACAGATGGAATTTCACCGTGTTGGCTGAAATCCCGAACTCGGCGGCCAGGGCACGGTTGCTTTGCCCCTTGGCCAGCGCGACAAGCAGGGCGCGTTCGCGTTTGGTCAGCAGAAACATCGGATCTTTCTGCAGATCGCGGACGTCGAGAAACGGGAACACCATCTTGCCCGCGGCGACCGCAACGCAAGTGTCCAGCAACCCGTCGACCGGGCCGTTGCGCGGCGAAAAAGCGGCTGCACCGGCAGTCATCGCGTGACGTGGCAGATCGTTTGTCTCGTCGCCGTAGATCACGAGCCGCGGGGGATTTACCTGCTGGCGCAGCACGTCAATAAGGCCTTGCGTGCCAAGCACGGGCAGATTCCAGTCGATCACGCCGATCCTGACGGCGACGCGCATCACGGTGCCCAGGAATCCTTCGGCGGTCGCGGTGGTTGCGACGAGCGAGAATCGCGGGTCGCGTTCGAAAATCTCTGACATGGCCGTCAGCACCAGGGGGTTGCCATTCGCCAGCGCGATTGTGATGGGGTTATCGCTAACAGACGTCAAGTTGAGTTCCCTTCGTCAGAATACTACCCATAAGGGTAGGGCAATTCCTAGAATGCCGTCATAATCCATCCTTATAGGTAGTATTTTACCTGCCTGTACAGATACCCATAAGCAGGCGTATCGGATATTGTGCGCTGTGGCGAGATGCTTTCTGTTGCCGGGATATCGCGGGCCGAAAGCCTGCGTGCTGCCAGGGAGAAATGCGATGCCCGGAGTGAAGTCTCTTTTCGTGCCCGGTCCGACGAATGTGCCTGACGTGGTGCGTCGGGCGATGGATGTGGCGATGGAGGATCACCGGGCGCCCGACCTGCCGCAATTCATCCTGCCGTTGTTCGCCGATCTGAAAAAGGTGTTCAAAACCCAGACCGGGCAGGCGTTCCTGTTTCCGGCCTCGGGTACGGGCGGTTGGGAAGCCGCGATCAGCAACACCCTTGACCCCGGCGATACCGTGCTTGCCGCCCGGTTTGGCCAGTTTTCGCACTTATGGATCGATCTGTGCATCCGGCTGGGCCTGAATGTCGAGGTGATCGACTGCACTTGGGGCACCGGCGTGCCGGTTGCCGAAATCGGGGTGCGCCTCAGGGCCGACACGGGCCAAACCATCAAGGCGGTGCTGGCGACCCAGAACGAAACCGCGACCGGCGTGCAAAGCGACATTGGTGCCTTGCGCCGCGCGATGGACGCGGTTGGCCATCCGGCCCTGCTGATGGTTGACGGGGTTTCGTCGATCGGGTCCGTGGATTTCCGGATGGATGACTGGGGCGTCGATCTGGCGGTGTCGGGGTCGCAAAAAGGGTTCATGCTGCCCGCGGGCCTTGCGATCATGGCGGCCAGCCAAAAGGCCATCGCGGCGTCGAAGACCAGCAGCATGCGCCGATGCTACTTTGACTTCAAAGACATGATCGCCACGAATGCCAATGGTTATTTCCCTTATACGCCGCCGATGACGATGTTGCGCGGGTTGCGGGCGTCACTTGACCTGCTGTTGGACGAAGGATTGGAGAACGTCTTTGCACGGCATCGTTTCCTGGCCGAGGGCGTCCGGCAGGCGGTCGCGGCGTGGGGCCTGAAACTATGCGCGTCCGAACCGAAATGGTATTCGGACACCGTCACCGCGATTGTCGTCCCGGAAGGGTTCGACGCCGCCAAAGTGATTGCGCGGGCCTATCATCGTTATGGGCTCAGCCTGGGTGCCGGTCTGTCGGTCGTGGCAGGCAAGGTGTTTCGAATCGGTCATCTGGGCGACCTGAACGAGGTCATGCTGCTGTCGGCCATCGCGGGTTCGGAAATGGCGATGCGTGATGTCGGCATCCCGGTTCAAGCCGGATCGGGTGTTGGTGCAGCGGCGGAATATTACCGCCTGAACGGGGCCAAAGTGGCCCTCGCGGCGGAATAGATCATGGACATTCACGAATACCAGGCCAAGGAAATCCTTGCCAACTTTGGCGTCACTGTGCCGCCGGGTGCGCTGGCCTACAGCCCGGAACAGGCGGCCTACCGGGCCCGCGAATTGGGTGGCGAACGTTGGATCGTCAAGGCGCAAGTCCACGCCGGCGGGCGCGGCAAGGCGGGCGGCGTCAAGATGTGCAGCAGCGATACGGAAATTCTGAGCGCCTGCGAAGGCATGTTCGGTGCCAAACTGGTGACGCATCAGACCGGGCCTGAAGGCAAGGGAATTTACCGCGTCTATGTCGAGGCTGCAGTGCCGATTGCGCGCGAGATTTATCTGGGTCTTGTGCTGGACCGCAGTACCCAGCGGGTGATGATCGTCGCCTCGGGGGAGGGTGGCATGGAGATCGAAGATATCTCGAACAATCGGCCCGACACCATTGTGCGCGCGACGGTTGAACCGGCCGTCGGTCTGCGCGATTTTCAGGCCCGCGAGATTGCCTTTGCGCTTGGCATCGAACCGGCGTTGACGCAGGCGATGGTGCGCACCTTGCAGGGTTGCTACCGCGCCTTTACCGAGCGGGATGCAACGATGGTTGAGATCAACCCGCTGGTGGTGACGACTGACAACCGGATACTGGCGTTGGACGCCAAGATGACGTTTGACGACAACGCCTTGTTCCGGCATCCGAATATCTCGGAGTTACGGGACAAAAGCCAGGAAGACCCGCGCGAAAGCCGGGCAGCCGACAGGGGCCTGTCTTATGTCGGTCTCGACGGCAATATTGGCTGCATCGTCAACGGTGCCGGTCTGGCGATGGCGACAATGGACACAATCAAGCTGGCGGGCGGCGCGCCTGCCAACTTTCTTGATATCGGCGGCGGGGCGACACCCGAACGGGTGGCCAAGGCGTTTCGTCTGGTGATGTCGGACAAGAATGTGCAGGCGATTCTGGTCAATATCTTTGCCGGGATCAATCGCTGCGACTGGGTCGCCGAGGGTGTCGTGCAGGCCCTGCGAGAGAATCCGGTCGATGTGCCGGTCATCGTGAGGCTTGCCGGGACCAATGTCACCGAGGGGCAAAAAATCATCGCCGCGAGCGGATTACCTCTGATCCGAGCAACGACGCTGATGGAGGCCGCGGAACGCACGGTCGCCGCATGGAGGGCCGATCAGGCCCAGAACACGAAAACCCGGGTGAACGCATGAGTATTTTGCTGGATCGTGACAACAGGGTCATTGTGCAGGGCATAACCGGGCGGATGGCGCAGTTTCATACCAAGGACATGCTGGGCTATGGCACCAGTGTTGTGGCCGGCGTGGTGCCCGGCAAGGGAGGAGAATCCGTACATGGCGTGCCGGTTTTCAATACCGTGAAGCAGGCCGTTGCCGCCACCGGGGCCGATACAAGCCTGGTTTTCGTTCCGCCGCCCTTTGCTGCCGACAGTATCATGGAGGCAGCGGATGCCGGGATCGGCTATTGCGTCTGCATCACAGACGGGATTCCGGCGCAGGACATGATCCGGGTCAAGCGTTACATGATGCGGTATCCACGCGACCGCCGGATGGTTTTGACCGGGCCGAACTGTGCGGGCACGATCAGTCCGGGCAAGGCGATGCTGGGGATCATGCCGGGGCATATCTATCTGCCGGGGCATGTCGGTATCGTCGGGCGGTCGGGAACGCTGGGGTACGAGGCGGCGGCGCAGTTGAAAGAGTTGGGGTTGGGTGTGTCGACCAGCGTCGGGATTGGCGGTGATCCGATCAATGGATCGTCGTTCCGCGACATCATGGAGCGGTTCGAGGCCGACCCCGATACCCACATCATCTGCATGATCGGCGAGATCGGCGGCCCGCAAGAGGCCGAAGCGGCGGTCTATGTGCGTGATCATGTGACCAAGCCGGTCGTTGCCTATGTCGCCGGGCTGACCGCGCCCAAGGGGCGGACGATGGGCCATGCCGGGGCGATCATTTCGGCATTCGGCGAAAGCGCCAGTGAAAAGGTCGAGATTCTGACCGCCGCCGGGGTGACGGTGGCCGAAAATCCCGCCGTGATCGGTAAGACGATTGCGGCAGTCTTGGGCTAAAGTTCGATATCCGGCAACTCGTCGAACGCCCGCTTCAATGCGTCCCCCCAGCCCAGCGAGATTTCATGGAAATAGGGGTCGGAGGCCTCGATCCGGCGCGTTATGCCGACATTGTAGGTGTCAGTTTCATACAACTGCATGTCGATGGGCAGGCCGACCGACAGGTTTGCCTTGGCTGTCGAATCAAAACTGACCAGCAACAGCTTGACGGCGGCGGCAAAGGTCATGTCGGGGTCGTAGGCACGCACGAGGATGGGCCGCCCGTACTTGGTCTCGCCGATCTGGAAAAACGGGGTATCGCTCCCGGCCTCAACAAAGTTGCCTTCGGGGTAGATCAGGAACAGGCGCGGCGGGCTGCCCTTGATCTGACCGCCAAAGATGATGCTGGCGTTAAAGGTCGTCTCGGCTTCGAGACCGGTGTTGGCGTTGATCGCGATCACTTCGCGCAGGGTCTGACCGATGATTCGGGCGATCTGAAACATCGATGGCGCGTCGAGCACTGACGGGGCGCGGTCGCCGGGAGCCTTCATCCGTTCCTCGAGCATTGACACGACCGATTGGGTGGTCGCCAGATTGCCCGCGGTCAGCAAGGTCAGCACGCGATCGCCTGGCACCTCGAAAGTGAACATCTTCTTGTAGGTCGATATGTTGTCGAGGCCGGCGTTTGTCCGAGTGTCGGACATGAACACCAGACCGCGGTTCAAACGCATTCCGACGCAATAGGTCATTGGGTGATTGCCTGCTTGTTCTTATTGGTGTTGTACCTGCACCTGAACGGCGAGTTTTTCGCCGGCAGTGCCGTAGCGGGTTCCTGATACCGGTGCAGCCTCGGTATAGTCCAGCCCGGTTGCGACCCGGACGTAACGTGTATCCGGCGCGATGCCGTTGGAGATGTCGAAACCGACCCAGCCAAGGCCTTCGACAAAGGCCTCGGCCCAGGCGTGGGTTGCGTCCTGTTCGATTCGGTCGTCCATCATCAAATACCCTGAAACATAGCGCGCCGGGATGCCCAATAACCGTGCCCCGGCAAGAAAAACATGGGTGTGGTCCTGGCAAACACCATGGCCCGCGACCAGCACGTCTTCGACCGTCCAGTTCACGGCCGACATCCCGGTTTCATAAGCCACCTTATCGCGGATTGCGGTTGATAAAGCGTGAAGTCGGGCCAGCGGGTCGGTTTCGTCCCTGATGCCGGTCAACAGTTTGCGTGCCTGCGGTCCGGGTTTGGTCAGCACCGTGTCGCGCTGAAACATCCACAGCGGCATGAAACCACCGTGCTGGCCCAGAACTCCGCTGTTTTCGCTGACTTCGACTTCGCCGCTGCATTGGACGACGACCTGCTGGGTGGCCGCGTTCAGTCCAATCAAATCGACAACGTTACGATGCGCGTCCTCGTAGCTCAGTTGTTTGGTGCCGCCCGTCACCTTTATGTCCCAGTTCAGGATCTTCTGGGTGTCGTGCGACTTCGGTGTCATCCGCAACTGCTGCAGCGCATAGGGCACGGGCTGGTCGTAGTCATAGGTCGTTGTGTGGCTGATCCGCAGGCGCATCATGATATCCCCATTCAGTCCAAGAACCGATAGTCGATTTCTGTCTGTCGCCCCAATCCGTCCACGGCGGCGAGGAAGGTCTGGATGAATTCGTGCAATCCGTGTTCGAAAATCTCGTCGATGGTGTGCGACATGTATTTCATTCCAAGTGCGTCGGCCCTGTCGTGGCAGGGCAGTCGGTCGCCATAGTCAGCGACAAGATAGCCCAGGTTGTCGCGGATCTTGTCGCAACAAAACGAGAGGCTGCGCGGCATCCGTTTGTCGAGGATCAGAAACTGGGCAATCTCGCGCGCCCGGGTTTCCTGCCCGTAGGTCATGTGAAACCCGCCTTCGGCACTGACGGATCGCAGGATCGATTCCCACTGGACGTTATCCACAGCACTGCCGACCGCCATCGCCGACGGCAGCAAGACGTAGTATTTCACATCCAATATCCGCGCCGTGTTGTCGGCGCGTTCGACAAAAGTGCCGATCCGGGCATAGTTGTAGATGTCGTTGCGCAGCATGGTTCCCGCCGTCGCACCCCGCACAAAGGCCGAGCGTTGCCGGATCAGTGCCAGAACGTCGGGCAGGTCGCGTTCGATCACCGGGCGTTTCAGGGCGTCGCGCAAAGTCATCCAGCATTCGTTGACGCCTTCCCAGACTTCGCGGGTCAGGGCCGTGCGCACCAGTTTTGCGTTGTTGCGCGCGCCCTCGACCACCGACAGGACGCTGGAGCCGTTGTCGGGGTCGCGCAGCAACCAGTCGATCGCCTGATCTTTGGTCACATCACCGAACTTGGCCTTGTAGCCGCGCTCGACGGCGGCGGTTTTCAGGACCGATCCCCATTCGTCGTCCGCCGATCCGGCCCGGGTCAGGGCAATGCGCAACCCCGCCTCGACCATGCGGGCGGTATTTTCGCTGCGTTCAAGGTAGCGCGACATCCAGTAAAGGCCGCCTGCGGTTTTGCCCAGCATGGCTACTCCTCCAGCACCCAAGTGTCCTTAGTGCCCCCGCCCTGGGACGAATTGACGACCAAACTGCCTTTTTTCAGGGCGACGCGGGTCAGGCCGCCGGGGGTAATGTCGATACCGGCAGGCGAACAAAGGACAAAGGGACGCAGGTCGACGTGCCGTGGTGCAAGGCCCGCCTTGGTAAAGATCGGAACCGTCGACAGGGCCAGAGTCGGCTGGGCGATATAGTTATGCGGGTTTCTTTGCAGCTTGGCCTTGAATTCGCTCAGCTCTTTCTTGCTACTGGTCGGGCCGATCAGCATGCCATAGCCGCCAGACCCATGTACCTCTTTCACCACAAGGTCGGGCAGGTTGTCGCAGACATGTGCCAGGCTGTCCGCATCGCTGCAGCGCCACGTCGGCACGTTCTTCAGGATCGCTTTTTCGCCGGTGTAGAATTCGACGATGTCGGGCATGTAGCTATAGATTGCCTTGTCATCCGCGATCCCGGTGCCGGGCGCGTTGGCGATGGTGATGCCCCCCGCGCGGTAGACATCCATGATCCCCGGCACGCCCAAGGCGCTTTCGGGATCGAAGTTGAGCGGATCGAGGTAGTCGTCGTCGACCCTTCGGTACAGAACGTCGATTGCCTTGTAACCTTGGGTCGTGCGCATTGCGACACGGCCGTCGACAACGCGGAGGTCATGCCCTTCGACCAGTTCGACGCCCATCTTGTCGGCCAGGAACGAATGTTCGTAATAGGCGGAATTGTAGATGCCGGGGGTCAGAACCGCGACGACCGGGGTGCCGGTGGTCATGTCGGGGGCGCAGGCAGCGAGCGAGCGGCGCAGCATCTTGGGGTAGGTCGACACCGGGCGCACCCGGTTCTGGCTGAACAGTTCTGGGAACATGTGCAACATGGTTTCGCGGTTTTCCAGCATGTAACTGACGCCGGATGGGGTGCGGGCGTTATCCTCGAGCACGAAAAACTCGTCGGGCCCGGTGCGTACAAGGTCGATGCCAACGATGTGGGTATAAACGGCGCCGGGCGGGGTCATCCCGATCATCGCAGGCAGAAACGCCGCGTTGCGCGCGATCATCTCGGCGGGCAGACGCCCGGCTCGGACGATTTCCTGACGGTGATAGATGTCGTGCAGAAAGGCGTTGATCGCGCGGACCCGCTGTTCGATCCCCTTGGCCAGCCGCGCCCATTCGCGGGCCGCGATGATCCGGGGGATGATGTCAAAGGGGATCAGCCGTTCGGCGGCGTCGGTTTCGCCGTAGACGTTGAAGGTGATGCCGGTGAGGCGGAAAATCTGTTCGGCCTCGCGCTGCTTGCGGCGCAGGCGGGCGGGGTCTTCGTCAGTGAACCAGGTATGGAACATCTGATATGCGTCGCGCAGGCTTTCGTCGTGGCCCCACATTTCGTCGAAGGTCTGGCTTTGGTTCATGGGATCAGCATAGGGGCTTTGCGTCGGTTCACAATATCCATGCGGTGCGACAGTGGGCCGATCGCGGGCAAGTGCCTGTATTTTGGGCGTTTCTAGTGAAAGTCCCGGCTTTTCGGAATGATCCGCACGTCGCGTGGGTGGCTGCCGCGCGGCGCGGGGATCGGGCGCGCCACTTCGTCTGACGGAGCCAGCGGCGGTTTCAGGCCCTCGGGGGCCAACCGCATCAGGGCATCGGTACGGTCGGTCAGGTGGCTGGCGATGACGTGGATGATCTCGACATCGCGCTGCACATAACCTTCGATCGCCAGCAGGCGCGATTGCATGACGACCTTGCGGTATTGCGCCATCACTTTCGGCCAGACGACCAGATTGGCGACGCCCAGCTCATCCTCGATGGTGATGAAACAGACGCCCTTGGCGGTGCCGGGTTTCTGGCGGATCAGGACCAGCCCGGCCATTTTCAGTTTCTGGAAATTGCGGGCGTGGAGCAGTTGGCTTGTGTCCATATAGCCCTGCGCCGCCATGCTCTTGCGCAGGAACGCCATCGGGTGCTTTTTCAGGCTCAGACGGAGCGTCTGGTAATCCGCGACCACCTGTTCACAGACGGGCATGACGGGCAGGGGGACGACGGCATCGGTCCCCTCATCCGACTTGTCCTGAAACAGCGGCAAGTCGGGCGCGTCGCGCAGGCCCTTGGCGTCCCACAGCGCCTGACGGCGATCAAGGAACATCGACCGCATCGCGTCCGCCTCGGCCAGACGGCGCAAGGTCGGGGCGGTGACGCGGGCGCGGGTCTGGATGTCCTTGAGGTCGCGGTAGGGGGCATCGCGGGCGGCGACGATGCGGTTGGCGGCATCCGCGCGCAAGCCGCCGATCTGGCGCATCCCAAGGCGCAGGGCGAAACCGCCGGGGCGGAGCGGTTCAAGGGTGCTGTCCCAGTCGGAGTAATTCACATCGGGCGGCAACACCGTAACGCCGTGGTTTTGCGCATCGCGGACCAGTTGCGCCGGGGCATAGAAGCCCATCGGCTGCGCGTTTAACAGTGCCGCGCAAAACGCTGCCGGATAATGCTTTTTCAGCCATGAGGAGACATAGACCAACAGCGCGAAAGACGCCGCATGGCTTTCGGGAAATCCGTATTCGCCGAACCCCTTGATCTGGTCGAAACACCGTTTGGCAAAGTCGGGGTCATAGCCGCGCGTCACCATCCGCCCGACCATCTTGTCCTCAAGCTTGCCGATGGTGCCGGTGGAGCGGAACGTCGCCATCGCCTTGCGCAACTCGTTGGCCTCGGCGGGGCTGAACATCGCGGCGTCGATAGCGATCTTCATCGCCTGTTCCTGAAAGATCGGCACCCCAAGGGTGCGGCCAAGGATGTTTTTCAGTTCGGACGGGTCATGCGGCGGGGCCGGGGACGGATAGGCGACATCTTCCTCGCCCGACCGCCGCCGCAGATAGGGATGCACCATGTCGCCCTGGATCGGGCCGGGGCGGACGATGGCGACCTCGATCACGAGGTCATAGAAGGTGCGCGGGCGCAGGCGCGGCAGCATGTTGATCTGCGCCCGGCTTTCGACCTGAAACACCCCGATGCTGTCGCCCTTGCACAGCATGTCATAGACGCGCGGATCCTCTTTGGGCGTCGTCGCCAGATCGTATCGGTTGCCATAGTGCGCGGCGACCAGATCGAAACATTTGCGGATGCAGGTCAGCATCCCCAGTGCCAGAATATCGACCTTGAGAATGCCCAGCGCATCAATATCGTCCTTGTCCCATTCGATGAAACTGCGTTCGGGCATCGCCCCGTTGCCGATCGGCACGGTCTCGGTCAGGGGCCGTTCGGTCAGGATGAAGCCGCCGACATGCTGACCCAGATGCCGGGGCATCCCGATCAGTTGCTGGGCGATGATGATGGTCTTGCGCAGGCGCGGGTCGGATAGGTCCAGCCCCGCCTCGGCGACATTGCTGTCGTCAACCGCGTGTCCCCACGACCCCCATATCGTCTTGGCGATGGCGCCGGTCACATCCTCGGACAGGCCCATGACTTTGCCCACCTCGCGGATTGCAGAGCGCGGGCGGTAGTGGATCACGGTGGCGCACAACCCGGCGCGGTCGCGGCCGTATTTGGCATAGATATGCTGGATCACCTCCTCGCGCCGTTCATGTTCGAAATCGACGTCGATGTCAGGCGGCTCGCGGCGTTCCTCGCTGATGAACCGCTCGAACAACAGGTCGTGCTGGGCCGGATCGACGGCGGTGATGCCAAGGCAGTAGCAGACGGCCGAGTTGGCGGCCGAGCCGCGCCCCTGGCAGAGGATCGGCGGGGTCACTTCGTCGCGGGCAAACTTGATGATGTCGTGGATGGTCAGGAAATAGCGGGCGATGTCGAGCTTCGTGATCATCGCCAGTTCCTTTTCCAGAATGGTGCGGGTGGTGGGGCTGACCCCCTCGGGGTACCGCCACAGCGCACCGATGTCGGTCAGGCGGCGCAGTTCCTGATCGGGGCTGCGCCCTTTGGGCTGGGTTTCGCTGGGGTATTCGTATTTCAGATCGTTCAGGGAAAACGTGCAGGCATCGGCAACGGCGCGCGTGGCGGCGATGGCATGTGGCCAGCGGGCGAACAGGCGCTGCATTTCCGTGGCGGATTTCAGGTGCCGTTCGGCGTTGGGGTTGAGCAGGAAACCGGCGGTTTCTATCGTCTTTTTTTCGCGGATGCAGGTCATCACGTCCTGCAACGGGCGGCGGTCGGGGGCGTGGTAAAGCACGTCGTTGGTGGCCAGCAGGCCAAGGCCGTTCTGGCTGGCGAGGCTGTCCAGCCGGTTGATCCGCGCCACATCGTCGCCACGATACAGATAGGCGGCGGCGATGTGGCGCAGGGTGGGCAGGCGGCGGATCAGGGACGGCAGGGATTTGGCAAAGGGGT
>JBBKXP010000235.1:0-10601 GCA_037969545.1 Paracoccaceae bacterium
ACCCATGGCACGCAGACTGCAAAGCAGGTCGGGCGACAGGATCGGTGGAATGTTACGAAGCATCTTTTGCCTCCTCTGGCACCGGCGCGTCGGGTCGGATCAGTCCTTCTGTCCTGAGATCGGACCACAAGGCCGTCGGGACGGGGGTTTCGAATATCGCGATGTTCTGGCGGACCTCGTCTGGCGTGGATGCGCCGGGAATCACCGTCTTGACGGCGGCATGGGCCAGCGGGAATTGCAGCGCCGCCGCGATGAGCGGCGTGTCGTGGGCCGCGCAGATCTCGCCGAGGCGTCGGACCCGTTGCAATATCGCCTCCGGGGCAGGAGCGTAGTCGTATCGCGCACTTGTCACCGCCCCGGTCGCAAGAATGCCGGAGTTGTAGGGTCCGCCCAGAACGATCCCGACATCCCGTTTGATGCAAAGCGGCAAGAAACTGTCGAGCGGATCCTGTTCGAGCAAGGTATAGCGGCCGGCGAGCAGAAAGCCGTCAAAGTCAGCCTCGCCCAGCAGGCGCTCACAAATTTGCCAGGTGTTCACACCGGCACCGATGGCCGCGATCCTGCCGACGTCGCGCAATTCGGCCAAGGCGCGGTAGCCGCCCTGCCCGAACAGTTCGTGGAGTTTGGCATCTTCACCCGCTTGCCCGTGCGTGCCTGCGTCGATGTCATGCAGAAACAGGATGTCGATCCGGTCGGAGCCAAGGCGGGACATGCTGTCGTCGTAGCTGCGCATGATGCCGTCATAGGTATAGTCAAACACGATGCGCTTTTGCGGCACGTCGACAAAGGCCTCGGGCGTGACCTCCTCTGGTGCACAGTCTTGCAATACCCGCCCGACCTTGGTCGAGAGCGTCAGGGCGGCTGGATCGAACCGGGCCAAAGCCTCGGCAAAGCGCATTTCAGAGCGCCCCAAGCCGTATTGCGGGGCGGTGTCAAAGTAACGGATACCCGCATCCCAGGCTGCCTGAAGTGTCGCCTGGGCTGCCGCGTCTTCGATCTTGCGATAGAGATTGCCGAGTGGCGCACCACCGAACCCCAGCTGCGTCAGCCTGACCGGGGATCGGGTTCGGCTGTTGAGCGGGTTGGTTCTGGTCAGTTTCATCGGGCCTCGTCTCAATTCGGGCGAAAGAATTCGGGGTGCTGGCGTTCAAGCGGTTCAATGCGTTTGATGAGCTGGCGCAGATGAAGTGACATCGCCGACTTTGCGGCCTCGGCGTCCTGCTCTTTGATCGCGTCGACGATGGCCCTGTGTTCCGCCACCGCTTCTGCGGGACGGCCCGTTTCGGGCAAGACCAACATGCGCGCGCGTTGCAACTGAAGGGAAATTTGACCTGCGACAAGCGTCACCTTGGGAAACCCGGTGAAGCCGAGGATCAACGCATGAAACTCAAGGTCTGATTCAAAGAAGCCTTGATAATCCGCGTCTTCGACAAGCAGTTCCTGCAATCGCAGGTTTCGCGACAGCTTTGTAAGTTGTTCGGCGGTGCGGTCTTCGGCGACCAGCGCGACAGCCGCGACTTCGACAGCCTCGCGGAGGAAATTTTCCTCGCGCAGTTCGGCCATCCAGAATTGCGAGACGCGGGTTGCGGACTGCGGGATGATGTCGACCAGCCCATCCGACGACAATCGGCCCAATGCTTCGGCAACCGGCGAACGCGACACGCCCAGCCGTTCACAGAGAGCGCCTTTGCGCAGAATGGATCCCGGGACCAGCGACATATCCAGAATGCTGTTGCGCAAGACGGTATAGACCCGCTGGCCAAGCGGGCCGTCGAGACCGTCGATATCAAGCGCAAGCGTCGGGTCAGGCATTTGGACTCCCTCCAACTGACATGTTAGTTGACACATGCAGCAAGTCAAGCTAACACTGATGCTATCCAACGGGTTGAAAGTCAGCCAGAGGAATACGCCAAAATGAGCCACCCGCCCCGCATGATAACCCTTCATCCGCAGGATAATGTGGCGATTGCTCTGGCCGATATTTCCGCGGGCGAGGCCGGCAACGACGCCGGGCCAAAGCTGCTTCAGTCGGTCAAGCAAGGGCACAAAGTCGCGGTCAATCCGATCAAGGCGGGGCAGAATGTGCTGCGCTATGGTCAGATCATTGGTCAAGCCATTGCCGACATTGCCGCTGGCGAACATGTCCATACCCAGAATCTCGGGATGGGGGAACACTCGCGCGATTATGCCCATGCCAGCGAGGCGACCGAACTTGTAGCAGCCCCGAAAGGCAGGACGTTCGAGGGCTATCACCGTGCCGATGGCCGCGTGGGTACCCGCAACTACTTGGGCATCCTGACATCCGTGAACTGCTCGGGATCGGTCGCCAGATTTATCGCTGAGGCCGCCGATAAGTCCGGTCTGCTTGACGCGTTTCCGAATGTCGACGGGATCGTGCCGATCACGCATGGCACCGGTTGCGGCATGTCCGGTCAGAACGAGGGTTATGACACGCTGTTTCGAACGATTTCGGGATATGCGCAGCATCCCAATTTTGGTGGTATCCTTCTGATCGGGCTCGGATGCGAGGTGATGCAGGTCTCCGCCCTTGTGGGCGGGCGTCCGATCCGCGCCGATGGTGCGCTGCGCTACATGACCATTCAGCAAGAAGGCGGCACCCGCAAGACGATCGAAAAAGGCCTTGCGGAATTGCGTGGCATCGCCGAACTGGCGAACAAAGCCACGCGGCAGCCGGCCCACGTTTCGAACCTGATGGTGGGAATGCAGTGCGGCGGTTCGGATGGCTATTCCGGCATCACCGCCAATCCGGCCCTTGGTGTCGCGTCTGATTTGCTGGTGCGTCACGGCGGCACCACGATCCTGTCCGAAACGTCGGAAATCTATGGCGCCGAGCACCTGCTGACCCGCCGTGCGGTATCCGTTGTGGTAGGTGAAAAGCTGATTGATCGCGTCCGCTGGTGGGAAGATTATACCGCCCGCAATCACGGCGAAATGAACAATAACCCCAGCCCCGGCAACAAGCGCGGCGGGTTGACGACGATTCTTGAAAAATCGCTGGGAGCTGTCGCCAAAAGCGGCAGCGCACCGCTGGTCGATGTCTATCGGTTCGGCGAGAGGATCGACAAAAAGGGCTTTGTCTTTATGGACAGTCCCGGTTTTGACCCCTGTTCGGTCACCGGCCAGATTGCATCCGGTGCCAACCTGATCGTTTTCACCACCGGGCGGGGCTCGGTTTCGGGATACATGCCGACCCCCTGCATCAAGGTCGCCACGAATTCGGAAATGTATCGCCGGATGTCGGATGATATGGACATCAACTGCGGCGACATCATCAGCGAAGGTGTCAGCCTTGAAGACAAGGGCCGCGACATCTTTGAAATGTGCATTCGTATCGCCTCGGGCGAACAGACGAAAAGCGAAGAACTGGGTTTTGGCGGGGTCGAATTCGTGCCGTGGCAGATTGGCGCGGTGATGTGAGCATGGGAAATGATATGACGCTTCAGAACAAGACCATCCTGATCACCGCTGCGGGCCAGGGGATTGGTGCGGCCAGCGCAAGGGCCTGTGCTGCCGCCGGGGCTAGGGTCATTGCAACGGACATCAACGGTGGTCTACTGGCCGCGCTGGACGACGTCGCGGGCATCAAGACCCGCGTCCTGGACGTGACCGACGCCATGGCGATTACCACCCTCGCAGCGGAGCTTCCCGATCTTGACGGCCTGTTCAACTGTGCGGGCATCGTGCATCACGGCACGATCCTTGAACTTACCGACGCCGACTGGGCCTTTGCGCTTGACCTCAATGTGACGTCGATGGTGCGGATGTGCCGCGCCTTTGTGCCCGGCCTTTTGCGCCGCGCCGATAGCCAGGGCAGCGCTGCGATCCTGAACATGTCGTCGATGGCGTCGTCGGAAAAGGGCTTTATCAACCGCACGGCCTACGGCGCGACCAAGGCCGCGGTGATCGGTCTGACCAAGGCCATCGCTGCGGATTTCGTCAAGCAGAACCTGCGCTGCAACGCGCTTTGCCCCGGCACGGTCGACACCCCGGCGCTGCAAGGGCGTATCGCCGCGGCACCGGATCCGGTTCAGGCGGAAAAGGATTTCATCGCGCGGCAACCGATGGGCCGGTTGGCCACTGTCGGCGACCTGACGCCCACGATCGTCCATTTGCTGTCGGACGGCAGCAGTTTTGTGACCGGGCAGGCGGTTCTGGTTGACGGCGGCGTGACGATCTAAGGCGACTGACTGGCTTGGGAGGGCTTGGGGGAATGAGTTATCTGGTCGAGATGCGGGGGATCGAAAAGCGTTTTCCGGGCGTTCACGCGCTCAAGGACGTGCATTTCAATCTTCGTCCCGGCGAAGTTCATGCCCTGATGGGCGAGAACGGCGCAGGCAAATCGACCCTGATGAAAATCATGGCGGGCATCTATGCCAGCGACGGCGGCGAGATGTTCGTGGACGGCAAACCCGTTGCCCCAGACAGTCCGCGTGCCGCCCAGGATCTCGGGATCGGCATCATCCATCAAGAATTGAGCCTGATGAACGATCTTACTGCCGCCCAAAACGTGTTGATCGGACGCGAACCACGCCGCAGTTTCGGACGGCTGAACGAGGCGGAACTAAACCGGAAAACCGCGGAGATCTTTGCCTCGCTTCGCCTTGCGATGGATCCACGGACGCAGGTCAGCACCCAGACGATTGCCCGCCAGCAACTGATCGAAATCGCCAAGGCGCTGTCATACAACCCGCGCGTCCTGATCATGGACGAGCCGACAGCGGCCCTGAATGACATCGAAATCGCTGAACTGTTCCGGGTCATCGAGACACTCACGGCGGACGGCGTCGGCATCGTCTACATCAGTCACCGGATGGACGAAATCAAACGTATCGCCGACCGCGTCACCATTTTACGCGACGGGGCCTACATCGACACATTGGATGCCGCCGACACGCCCCTTTCAAAGATCATCCAGTTGATGGTGGGCCGCGAAGTGACGCAAAGCGCGCCTGTCATTCCCGACACCTCGCAAAACCCCGTCGCCCTTGAAGTGCGCAATCTGTCGCGCGGCAAAGAGGTGCGCGATGTCAGCTTTGATGTCCGTAAGGGCGAGATTCTGGGCTTTGCCGGCCTTATGGGCGCGGGTCGCACCGAGGTGGCGCGGATCATTTTCGGGGCCGACCCACGCGACGCCGGCGAGATCCTCGTCGCCGGTCAGCTTGCCGATATTCGCCACCCCCATGCCGCCGTCGAGGCTGGCATCGGCTATCTGTCCGAAGACCGGAAACACTTTGGCCTTGCCGTCGACATGACCGTGCGCGCCAACGTCGCGATGGCACATCTTGGCGAATTCACCAACCGGGCGGGCGTCTTGGACGAGGCGGCGATGAAACGCACCGCGGTGAAATATATCGACCGTCTGGGCATCCGCACCCCGTCGGACATGCAGGAAGTGCGGCTTCTGTCAGGCGGCAACCAGCAGAAGGTCGTCATCGCCAAATGGTTGCTTCGCGATTGCGACGTGCTGATCTTTGACGAACCGACCCGTGGCATCGACGTTGGCGCGAAATCGGAAATCTACGCGCTGCTGGAAGACCTTGCGGCGCAGGGCCGTGCGATCATCGTGATCTCGTCTGAATTGCCCGAGGTCATGCGCCTGTCCCACCGCATCGCGGTGATGTGCGAAGGGCGTCTGACCGGCATCCTGCCCGGCGGCGCGGGCACCAAGCAACACGACATCATGGAATTGGCCACGCAGCGCGACAGCGCCTTGCTGGTCTCGGAGGACACGTTATGACCACCACTGCGGTTGACGCCCCGAAGACGACGCTGTCGCGTATTATCGCGGCCGGCACGCACCAGCGGGTTCTGGCGTTTGCCAGTTTGATCGTGCTGCTGATCGGTTTCTCGATCGCCTCGGCGAATTTCATGCAGACATCGAACATGATCGCGATCCTGCAGGCGGCATCCGTCAATGGCGTGTTGGCCATTGCGGTGACGCTGGTCATCATCACCGGAGGGATCGATCTGTCGGTCGGGACGATGATGACGTTCTGCGCCGTCATTACCGGCGTGGTTCTGACCTACGCGGGCCTGCCGTTGCTGCTTGGTGTCGTTGCAGCCATCGCTACGGGTGCGCTCGCCGGTTCCTGTTCGGGCACCTTCGTCGCCAAGATGAAGATCCCGCCTTTCATCGCAACGCTTGGCATGATGTTGATCCTGAAGGGATTGAGCCTCGTGATTTCGGGCACGCGGCCGATCTATTTCAACGACACACCAGGGTTCAGCAATATCTCGCGCGGGTCGCTGATCGGTGATCTGATCCCCGCCCTGCCGATCCCAAACGGCGTGCTGATCCTGTTCATCGTCGCCGCCTTCACCGCCTATATCCTGAACCGAACCGTCTTGGGACGGTACTGCTTTGCGCTTGGCTCGAACGAAGAATCGGTCCGCCTGTCGGGGGTGAACACCGATCGCTGGAAAATCGCCATCTACGCCTTGGCGGGTGCCATCGTCGGCGTCGCCGGTCTGCTCATCGCCTCGCGCCTGAATTCGGCGCAGCCGGCGCTGGGTCTGGGGTATGAACTCGAAGCCATCGCCGCAGTCGTCATTGGCGGCACGTCGCTGTCAGGCGGTCGCGGCTCGATCCTGGGGTCGCTAATCGGTGCATTGATCATGGCCGTCCTGACCAACGGGCTGCGGGTGCTGTCCGTCGCCCAGGAATGGCAAACCGTCGTGACCGGCGCGATCATCATTCTGGCGGTTTATGCCGACATGATGCGTCGCAAGAAATCCTGAAGGAACAACAGTTCGCCAAGACCCCTGACCGGGACAAGGTCAGGACAACCGACAACCAAGGAGGAAACCACATGTTGTCACGTCGCATTTTTATCGGTGCATTGAGCGCCACACTTGCCCTGGGGGCGGCTCCGTCCGTCTACGCTCAGGACAGCGAGATCTATATTCCGCTGATCTCGAAAGGTTTCCAGCATCAGTTCTGGCAAGCCGTCAAATCGGGTGCCGATCAGGCCGCCGAAGAATTCGGGGTTCGCATCACCTTTGAAGGCCCCGACAACGAAACCATGGTCGACCGTCAGATCGACATGCTGGCGGCGGCTTTGGCCAACAATCCCGCTGCCATCGGCTTTGCCGCGCTCGACAGTCAGGCGGCCATTCCGCTGCTGCAACAGGCGGCCGATGCGGGTATCCCGGTCATCGCGTTCGACAGCGGCGTCGACAGCGACATTCCTGCGACCACCGCGACGACCGACAACGTCGCTGCTGCGTCGCTCGCGGCTGACAAGATGGCCGAACTGATCGGTGGCGCAGGCAAGGTTGCCGTCGTTGCCCACGACCAGACCAGTCGCACCGGCATCGACCGTCGCGACGGGTTCCTGAACCGGATGGCAAGCGAATACCCCGACATCGAGGTTGTCAGCGTCCAGTACGGTGCCGGCGATCAGTTGCAGTCGACCGAGGTCGCCAAGGCGATCCTCACGGCCAACCCCGACCTTGTCGGCATGTTCGGCACCAACGAAGGTTCGGCCATCGGGATCGTCAATGCGGTGCGCGAAATGGGCACCCAAGGGTTGACCGTCATCGGCTACGATTCTGGCAAGGCGCAGACAGACGCCATCCGCGAGGGACTGATGGCTGGTGCGATCACGCAGAACCCGGTCGGCATCGGCTATGAAACCGTGAAAGCCGCCGTCGCCGCAATCAATGGCGAGGAACTGCCAGCGATCATCGACACCGGGTTCTACTACTACGACCAGTCCAACATCGATGACCCTGAAATTCAGGCCGTCCTGTACGATTGATCCTGCCAGGCTGCCGCCCGGGTTGGTTCCGGGCTGCAGCTCGATACCAATATTTGAGATTCGAGGATGCTATGAAACTTCTGCGCTATGGTCCCAAGGGCCAGGAAAAGCCCGGCTGCCTTGACGCGGAAGGGCGGGTTCGCGATCTGTCGGACCACGTGCCCGATATCGCAGGTGCAGCTTTGCTGCCCGACGCGATCGCGCGCCTCAAGGCGCTGGATATCAAAACGCTGCCCGTCGTGGACGGCACCCCGCAAGGCAATTTGCGTCTTGGGCCCTGCGTCGGCCAGACCGGCAAGTTCGTTTGCATCGGCCTCAACTACGCCGATCACGCCGCCGAAAGCGGTCTTGCCGTACCGCCCGAACCGGTGATTTTCAACAAGTGGACATCCGCCATCGTCGGACCCGACGATGACGTCATCATCCCGCGGCACTCGAAGAAAACCGATTGGGAGGTCGAGCTGGGCGTCGTCATCGGCAAGGGCGGCAGTTACATCGACGAAGCCGACGCGATGGATCACGTCGCCGGTTTCTGCGTCATCAATGATGTTTCCGAGCGCGAGTTTCAGATCGAACGCGCGGGCACATGGGACAAGGGCAAAGGTTGCGACACGTTCGGCCCGACCGGCCCTTGGCTGGTCACCCCCGACGACGTTGGCGATTTTGACGCGCTGGCGCTCTGGCTTGAGGTGGACGGCAAACGCCATCAGGACGGCTCGACCGCAACGATGGTCTACAAGGTGCCGCATCTCATTTCGTATTGCTCGCAATTCATGAGTTTCCAACCCGGTGACATCATTTCGACCGGGACACCGCCGGGCGTCGGCATGGGGCTGAAACCACCAACCTATCTGGTTGGCGGAGAGACGCTCCGGCTTGGTATCGACGGGCTGGGTGTGCAGACCCAGAAGGTCCGAAAGGCGAGTTGAGGCCCGGTCGACGGCGGTGCGAAGTCCACGGCTTTTGAGATTGCCTTGATTGTGCTCGTCCTAGCGCGACAGAAAAGGTGATCGGTCGCGTTATATGCAAAACCATGGTACGTTATCAGCCCCATTTCCCTGACCCTGCCGGAGATCCTCGTGAAAGTTCTTGCCCTGACAACCCTGATCTGTTTCAGCGCGTTGCCGGCCGTTGCCGATACCGGCGACGATCGTCTGCAAGATATCGCGCACTTTTTCGAGACTGCAGAGGTCGTCTCCGGGCCTGTTGTCGTTGATTGCACGCTGTCCGGCGGCACCCAGACCGCGTGTTTTTCGATTACCGTCAAGGCGGATCCGCAGACTTACACTCCCGGCCCGTGGTGCCCGACGTCAATCACAGACGACGCCGACAAGGGCGGTATCTGGCTCGAGGATGGCACTGTCCACGACGTCGACGGCCCGTTCATTTCCAATCTCGCCACGTTTTACGGCGACGATACCTGGCAGTTGTTCGACGAGGCGACAGGGCAGGTCCGCGTCACTAATCCCCCGGCCGCCTGCGACGCGGCGCCAAGGCCGGATGTCGACCCTGCCTATATCAATTACTGCGTCCAGTGTCTGCCGGAATACATGGCCGAAGATGCGACGATGACCTATGTGATCCCGCTTGAACCGCAGCGCATGACGGGCACGGACCCGACGAACTTTGCGGGCTCCGGTGTTGCTTACAACGGGATCCGGCTGGATGGTCCGGCGCCGGTGCAGGATATCCTGGCTGCTCATACCATTGCGCCATTCGACGATTGCGGCGGGCACGTGAATATCCATGTCGGTTATCATTACCATGCCGTCACCGATTGCCTTGACGACGCACCAGCAGCCGGCGGGCACGCGCCGCAAATCGGTATCGCGATAGATGGCTACGGCATATTCACCCACGCGCTGGCCGATGGCACCGCCCCGGACGATCTGGACAGTTGCAACGGACATGAGGTGGCGGCGCTCGGGTATCACTATCATGCCGGTGCCGCGGGCGGGAACGCCATTCTGGCCTGCCTGCAGGCAGAGGCAGGTTGTGCCTCCGAAAGACCGGACCAAGTGTGCGATGCTTCGGCACGGCCGCCGCGCCCTTAAGTGCAATGCGGCAAAGCGGCGCGAAGGGTGCATCTTCTCTGCATAATCCTGTGCAGAAGAGTGGCGCATGAATCGATTCCGTAAGTCACTTGCCGCCCGAATATTCGTCGCCAACGCCAACGCCAACGCCAACGCCAACGCCGCTGTCCTGATCATCGCGATCATGTCGGTGCTGGTGGCCCTGTCGATGCGCGACGGATTTGCGCAATACCTGTAGCGTGGAGAGTTGACGCGGTTCGACAATCTGGAACAGGTGCTGGTGCCGGGCCACCAAGAGCTGGCCGCACTCGCGGCGGCGGCGCTGAGCGCGCCTATTTAACGTCACCGCCGAGCTTGAAATCGCCCGTGCCTTGGTCTGGAATACGGGGGAAATCGCGCAAGCCGGCCAGTTCGATCTTTTTCGGGCGATCATGCGGGCCTCTGCGGCGTTGCCGGGCCTTTTCCGCCCGTCCAATTGGATTATGTCGTCGGCGATACATCCTAGTCCGAAACGCATATCCTAGTCCGAAACGCATATCGACGGTGGCGTTCATATGCAGTTTCTGGCGATCCTGGACTTTGCCATTACCTCGTCCGGGCAGAAACAGGGCGTCGGGGCTTTGTATTTGTTGACCAACACCACAACCGCGCCTGCGCCGACGACAAGCGTCCGCGCGATGCGGTGGCTGCGGTCAATGCGACGGCGCTGTTCGCGCATGCCAATGGTGCCGACCTGTTGGTTGCGTCCATCGACCCCGATGCCGGCATTGCCGACGATCCATAGGAA
>JBBKXP010000236.1:0-6296 GCA_037969545.1 Paracoccaceae bacterium
CATTCTCAGTGCCGCTCTGAAAGAGTTTTCGCGTTATGGACATGCTGGCGCGCGAATGGATGCTATCGCTGAAGCCGCCGACGTTTCGAAGCCGATGATCTACAGCTATTTTGGTGACAAGGAAGAACTGTACAAAGCCGCGCTTCGGGAAAGTTATCTGCAGATCCGGCAGGGCGAACGCAAGCTTCGGATAGCCAATCTTGATCCAAAAGAGGGCATCCGTGAGCTTGTGCGCTTTACTCTGAACCACTTCGTTTCGAAGCCCTGGTTCATCTCAATGCTAAACACTGAGAACTTGCTTGGGGGCGACGCTATTCGGCAAATCGACGATGTGGGTAAGATTCAATCGCCATTGATTGATGCGCTGAATAGCCTTTTGAAGCGTGGGATTGAAGCGGGCATCTTCCGCAATGACGTGGACCCGGTCGAGGTCTATATCACGATCGCGTCGCTTTGCTATTTCCCGGTTTCCAACCGGCACACGCTGCGGGTCGTATTCAAGGTGCCGATCGACAAACCTTGGCTGGATCACCGCGCAAACGTCATTGCCGATATGGTTTTGCTTTATCTGAAGCCCGAATTACGGGCCGATGGATGAAACTTTCAATGTGCAACGAACTTTTGGCGGCTGATGGACTGACGCTGGTACAGCAATGCGAGGCCGCACGCGCGCTTGGCTATATGGGGCTGGAACTGGCGCTTGGGTCGCTTTGCGGACGCCCGCATGAGTTGACCGACGCCGCTGTTTTCGAAATGCGCCGCACCGTTGAGGACCACGAGCTTGAAGTGACGGGCCTTCACTGGCTGCTGTCCCCTTATCCGGATCTATCGGTTACCGACCCGGCGAAAAGCCCCGAAACCCGGGTAATCCTTCGGCGGTTGATTGAGATTTGCGCATTGTTCGGCGGGCGAGTTCTTGTCCACGGATCGCCCGCGCAACGTCAGGCTGTTGAAGGTGAAGGCTTGGAGCAAACGAGCGACCGCCTGGCTGAGTTCTTTGCACCGATCGCAAAGGCTTCGGAAGCGGCGGGTGTCACATATTGCATCGAGCCTTTGTCGCCGGGCGAAACTTCGGTGATCAACACAGTCGCTGAAGGTGTAGCACTGGTCGACAAGATCGGGTCGCCTGCGTTTCGAACCATGCTTGACACAAGTGCCGCCGGGCAGGCCGAGAGCAAACCCGTTGCCGATGTGTTGCGCCGCTGGCTACCTGATGGGAGACTTGCGCACGTGCAGGTAAACGACACCAATAGAGGTGCTCCGGGCATGGGCGACGACCCATTCTGGGATATCGCGGCGGCCATACGCGATTGCAATTGGCCTTACCCGATTTCTGTCGAGCCATTCAGGACTTGCATTGACGGGGTTACCACTGCCGCGATTGGTGCCGCTACAATGCGCACGGCATGGAGGGCAAGCAAGTGAGCCCTGAGTTCGCCATTTTGGAGGTCCGGCTCTTCGAGCGACCGGTCAAAATGCGTCTGCCATTCAGGTTTGGAGACACAGTCGTCACCGAGACCGCCGAGGCGCATATTCGTGTTCTGCTTGACGGGCCATTGGGACGGAACTTCGGCCAGTCGGCGCAACTGATGGTGCCGAGGTGGTTTGACAAGAACGCCGATCTTGAAAATGCCGAGACGGTGGAGGAACTGAGAGAGACGCTTCGCCACGCCGCGCGGGCGGCGGAAGGTCTGACAGGAACTGTGGCCGTTCTGGCGCGCTGTATCCGGACGATCGTGCGCGATACGATTCCGGACAGTGTGCCTGACCTTGCCTGTGGCTTTGGCCCGGCAGTCATCGAAATGGCACTGATTGACGCCGCTTGCCGTTCAGCCGGCAAAGCATTTCCGGACGCAGCCCGAAGCGATATTTTCGGTCTTGTGGACCAATACCCACCCGATCTTTCGGCGGATGACATGCGAAATAGTCTGGCGTCTCTTACTTTGAAATGGAGCATCGCGGTACGCCACACGGTGGGATACGATTCACCTCTTTTGGCAAGCGACGTGACGAACCGGCCTGACGACGCCCCGGTGTCGCTGGACGAAGTGATAGCAGATACCGGTATCTCTAGTTTCAAGATCAAGCTGAAGGGCGATCCTGAAGGCGATATTCGCCGAATGCAGGACATCGCAGGCGTGCTGGAGGTTCTGCCACACTATCGCGCAACGCTGGACGCAAACGAGCAGTATGATGAACCGGGTTTCAATGCATTCCTGACGAGATTCAGCGACACTGTTGGGCTTGACCGACTTCGCGAAGCGACAGCTTTCATCGAGCAACCATTTCCGCGCGAAATCGCCTTGTCCGTGAATGGGCCGGTGCCACCAGATTCTGTCCCAATCATCATTGATGAAAGTGACGATTCCGAAGACGCCTTTGGGGTCGCGATGGCGCGTGGTTGGGCTGGCACCTCAGTGAAAAGTTGCAAGGGCGTGCTGCGTGCGCTTATCAACAAGACGCGGGTCGAAATTGCTGCGAACGCAGGGCGCAAGATGATCCTGAGCGCTGAAGATCTGACTTGCCAGCCCGGATTATGCTGGCAACAGGACAGCCTGATGGCAGCGGTGATTGGTGCCGATCATGTGGAACGCAATGGGCATTTCTTTGCCGGAGGCATGCAAGGCGCTTCGCCTGGTGAGAAATCAGCGTTCCTTTCTGCCCATCCTGACATCTACCGCGCGACGGAGTCCGGCCCACGATTACGAATTGTAGCAGGACGCGTGAACATCAGATCGCTTGATGCAGCTGGTTTCGCATCAGTTGTCGCGCCTGACTTGAACCACGATCAACTGATAGAATTCTGAAGGAGATTTCGGACATGCAACAAAGACGTATTGGCATCATAATGCACGGGGTGACCGGTCGCATGGGCATGAACCAGCATCTGATCCGGTCAGTCTTGGCTATCAAAGAGCAAGGAGGTGTTGCCCTTAAAGACGGCTCTTATCTGGTGCCCGATATCATAATCGTGGGTCGCAACGCGGCCAAGGTTGAAGCACTCGCCAAGGCGCATGGAATTGACCGCTGGACAGATGATTTGGATAGCGCGTTGGCAGATCCGGACGACACGCTGTTCTTTGATGCCGCGTCGACGCAACTTCGGCCCGCACTTTTGCGCAAAGCGATTGATGCCGGCAAAGACGTATATTGCGAAAAGCCCATTTCCGAAGGGCTGGAAGAAGCCATCGCAATCGCCAAATATGCCAAAGAGAAGGGTGTCAAGAACGGCATCGTCCACGACAAGCTTGATCTGCCTGGACTGTTGAAACTGAAGCGTCTTAGGGAAAGCGGGTTTTTCGGGCGCATCCTGAATGTGAAGGGCGAGTTCGGCTATTGGGTTTTCGAAGGTGATTGGATGCCTGCTCAGCGGCCGTCATGGAACTATCGGGCCGCAGATGGGGGTGGCATTATCTCGGACATGCTTTGCCACTGGCGATATGTGCTCGACAATGTCGTGGCTCCAGTGAAATCTGTCAGCTGTCTGGGTGCAACGCATATCCCTGAGCGTTGGGATGAACAGGACGAAGCGTATGAGGCCACGGCTGATGACGCCGCATACGCCACGTTCATGCTGGAAGGCGGCATCGTCGCGCATATAAACTCGAGCTGGTGCACCCGCGTCCGGCGCGACGATCTGGTGACGTTTCAAATCGACGGAACGCACGGGTCCGCCGTGGCGGGCCTGCACAATTGCTGGAGCCAGCACCGGGTCAACACACCAAAACCCGTTTGGAACCCAGATCAACCCCAGACCATGAACTTCTATGACGACTGGGAAGAAGTTCCAGATAACGCGGCTTTCGACAACGGCTTCAAAGTTCAGTGGGAACAATTCCTGCGCCACGTAGCCGAGGATGCGCCATGGAATTACACACTGACCGAAGGCGCCAAGGGCGTGCAACTTGCCGAGGCGGGCTATCAAAGCTGGAAAGAACGCCGCTGGATTGATCTGCCGGAACTGGAGATTTAACAGATGACACGTCTCAACTTACCTGGTGGCGCCGTCAATCTTACGCTGGGTCCTGCACCGCAAGGCGGCGGCGATTGGAACCGGATTGCCTATGCGGCAGCTCACGTCGTTTCCGATCCTATGGCCGACAATGATCCCTGGATCGACAGTGCAGTCGACTGGGATCGCACAATGGCCTTCCGCGAACACCTTTGGTCACTGGGCTTTGGCGTGGCCGAAGCTATGGACACCGCTCAGCGCGGCATGGGGATGGATTGGGCGGCGTCGCTGGAATTGATCCAGCGCAGCACTCAGATGGCCAAATCCGGTGGGCACCTGATTGCCAGTGGCGCAGGCACCGATCATCTGGCGCCAGACCCGACTTTGACTTTGGATGATGTCATCGCAGCCTATGAGTTGCAGTGCGAAGCGGTCGAAGCAACGGGAAGCCGAGTGGTTTTGATGGCCTCGCGCGCCCTTGTGGTGGTCGCCAAGGGACCAGATGACTATGCAAAGGTATATGACCGGGTCTTGTCGGGCCTCAGTCAGCCCACTGTGCTTCATTGGTTGGGCGAGATGTTCGATCCTGCCCTTGCCGGTTACTGGGGCAGCGACGATCACGACACGGCAATGGATACCTGCCTTGGCATAATCGAGGCCAATGCAGCCAAAGTTGACGGGATAAAAATCTCATTGTTATCGGCTGAAAAAGAAGTTTCGATGCGCCGGCGCTTGCCCTCGGGCGTCAAGATGTACACCGGTGACGACTTTAACTATCCCGACCTGATCGCAGGTGACGACCAAGGGTATTCGCACGCTTTGCTGGGCATCTTCGATCCGATCGCGGGTGCCGCCGCAAATGCTTTGACCGCCTTGAGTGCCGGTGACGAAAACGCCTATCGGCAGACGTTGGCCCCCACCGTGCCATTGTCGTGTCATATCTTCAAAGCACCCACGCGGTTTTACAAGACCGGAGTCGTTTTCATGGCTTATCTGAACGGGCATCAGGATCATTTCACCATGATCGGCGGTCAGGAAAGTGCACGCTCAACGTTGCATCTGGCCGAAATCATTCGACTGGCCAATGAGGCGCGCCTTTTCACAGATCCCGATAGCGTCGCCGCTCGGGCACGCGCCATTTTTGCATCGCGGGGTGTGGAGGTTTGAATGCTGACACCTGACCGACTATCGCTCAACACTGCCACAGTACGCGAACAATGGAGTCTGGCCGAATGCATCGAAGGCTGTGCCCGCCATGGTTTTGGCGGCATCGGACCTTGGCGAGACAAGCTTCACGAAATGGGCGTCTCGAACGCCGCGCGCGCCATCAGGGCTGCGGGCTTGTCCGTCAGCGGTCTTTGCCGCGGCGGTTGGTTCACTGCCACGGGCAACTTGAGCCAGGAAGTGATTGACGACAACCGCCGTGCAGTGGACGAGGCCGCCGAACTGGAAGCGGCCTGCCTTGTTATGGTTGTTGGCGGAATGCCCGACGGGTCGCGAGACCTGTCGCATGCGCATCAATTGGTCGAAGACGGCCTTGCCAGCACGCTTGAATATGCCCGCAACAATGGCGTGAAGATTGCGATTGAACCGTTGCATCCGATGTATGCAGGCGACCGGGCCTGCGTAAACACCATGCGCCACGCCTTGGATATCTGCGACCGTCTGGGCGACGGGATTGGATGCGCTGTAGACGTCTATCACGTCTGGTGGGACCCTGAACTGAAAGCGCAGATCGAACGTGCAGGAGCTGACCGGATAATGGCGTTTCACATGTGTGATTGGCTTGTTCCGACACGGGATCTACTGACTGATCGTGGCATGATGGGAGACGGCGTGATCGATATTCCGCGGCTGCGTTCCTACGTCGAAACCAACGGCTTTTCCGGCCTGAACGAGGTCGAGATCTTCTCGGCCGAAAACTGGTGGAAGCGTGATGCGGATAGCGTTCTTGAAACGGTCATCGAGCGGGCAAGCTCTGTCTGTTGAAGTCGTGATGTTTCCTGGCTGTGTTTCCGGATCGTCCAAGCATGAGAATTGCAGTCTTGGGTAAAGGCTTGCCGCCTTGTCAGAAGAATCCTGCGCTTCGCCCCTCAATCTACAGCAAATGCTGCGTTTCCCATAATCGATCGAAATCCAACCTGAAAACTGTGAAGCGATAAAATTCGACCCTCACTAGGACTAGGCAGACCAAGTCAGCTGACCAGCAGCCAATAAAGACATGTCCTGACTATCGATCCGGCTCGGACCAATCCGAGGGAGGGACATCACGGCGAGCCATGCGCAGGGCAAGTCCCAAAGCGACGCCGACACCGATCGCGACCGTCAGATCGGCGATAATCGT
>JBBKXP010000237.1:0-25534 GCA_037969545.1 Paracoccaceae bacterium
GGCAGGCCATCGCGCTGATGTACAACTTCACCTGGACCAACGAGTCACTGCAGTACGGACTGTTTTCACAGCGCGAGAGTTTCTGGCAGAACAGCCAGTTGGCCGCCACCGGCGTGCCCGAAGGCCGCGAGCTTGAACTTTTGCAATCGGTTGCCGATCTGATCGACCCGGCGATACTTAGCGAACCTGTCACCTTGCCGCACACATCGGATGCATCGCAGCTTGACCGCGGTAACCTGCGCAAGGCGTTGGCGCTGATGGAAGATGCCGGATGGTCTGTCAACGCTGCTGGCATGATGGCGAAGGACGGTCAGGTGTTCACGCTGGAATTCCTGTCAGGCAATCCGAATTTCGAGCGCATCATCACGCCCTATGTCGACAACCTGAAGCGGCTTGGCATCGACGCGTCGTTCAACCTTGTCGATCCGGCCCAGTATACCAACCGCGAACGCGCCTTTGACTGGGACATGATCTATGACGGCTATTCCAACAGTCTTGAGGAAAGCCTGGGCCTTAACCAGCGTTACGGCAGCAATTCGGTGGCCGATGTTTTCAATCCCACGGGCTATTCGTCGCCTGCCGTCGACAAGCTGATCAACGATGTCGTCGCCGCGACGACCTACGAGGACATGGCCGCCGCGGTTCGCGCCATCGACCGGATCATGCGCCGCGAGGTCATTGTGGTGCCGGCCTGGTACAATGCCAACTACTGGGTCGCCTATTTCGATATGTTCGAACATCCCGAAAACCTGCCGCCCTATGCGCTGGGCGAAATGGATTTCTGGTGGTTCAACCCCGACAAGGCCGCAGCACTTCAGGCCGCAGGGGCGCTGAAGTAGGGCGGGCTCCGCGGGGGCGGACAGACAGATGGGCGCGTATATCCTTCGGCGGCTGTTGCTGATCATTCCGACGTTGATCGGGATCATGATCATCAATTTCACGCTGACCCAGTTCGTCCCCGGCGGCCCGATCGAACAGATCATCGCCAACATGGAGGGCAAGGGCGACGTATTCCAGAACATCGCCGGCGGTGGTGGTGATGCCCAGGTTTTCAGCGAGGAAAGCAACACGACCTATGTCGGTGCGCGCGGTCTGTCGCCCGCCTATATCGCCCAGCTGGAAAAGGAATTCGGCTTTGACAAGCCGCCGCTGGAACGGTTCCTCGGGATGATGTGGAACTACATGCGGTTCGATTTCGGCAAGAGTTTCTTCAAACCCCAGCGTGTCGTCGATCTGGTGCTGGACAAGATGCCGGTGTCGATCAGCCTCGGTCTGTGGTCGACACTGATCGCCTACTTCATCTCAATCCCGCTGGGCATTCGCAAGGCGGTGCGCGACGGTTCGCGGTTCGACACCTGGACCAGCGGGGCGATCATCATCGGCTATGCGATCCCCGGTTTTCTGTTCGCGGTCCTGTTGATCGTGCTGTTTGCCGGCGGGTCATACTGGCGTGTGTTTCCGTTGCGGGGCCTGACCAGCACGAATTTCGATGACCTGAGCTTGATCGGCAAGGTGCTGGATTATCTGTGGCACATCACGTTGCCGGTGCTGGCGTCGACGATCAGCAGCTTTGCGACACTGACCCTGCTGACCAAGAACAGTTTTCTGGACGAGATCAAGAAACAGTATGTGATGACCGCCAAGGCCAAAGGGTTGGCCGAACGGCAGGTGCTTTATGGCCACGTGTTTCGCAACGCGATGCTGATCGTCATCTCGGGTTTTCCGGCGCTGTTCGTGTCGGTTTTCTTTGGCGGGTCGGTGATCATCGAAACGCTGTTCAGTCTGGACGGGCTTGGGCGACTTGGCTACGAGGCGGCGATCGCGCGGGACTATCCGATCGTCTTTGGCACGCTTTTCGCGTTTTCCCTGATCGGTCTGGTGGTCCATATCCTGACCGACATCACCTATGTGCTGGTCGACCCGCGCATTGATTTCGAAAGCCGGGGCTGATGCGTCTTTCCCCTCTGAACCAACGCCGTTGGCGCAACTTTCGCCGCAATCGCCGGGCCTGGTATTCGCTGGTGGTCTTTTCGCTGCTTTTCGGCCTCAGCCTGTTTGCCGAATTCATCGCCAACGACAAGCCGATCATCCTGTCCTACCGGGGCGAACTGCGGATGCCGGTGTTCAGCTTTTATTCCGAACGGGATTTCGGTGGCGATTTCCCGACCGAGGCCGGCTACAGCGACATCGAAACGAAATGCCTGATCCGTACCGGCGGTCTGGCCGACCCCTGTTTTGACGACCCCGAAGCGACGCTGGCAGCCTTGGATGCGGGCACGTTCACCGATCCTGGTCTGGTGCCGGGATGGATGCTGTGGCCGCCGATCCCCTATGCCTACGACACCATCGTCGATGTTCCCGGCGTTGCCCCGGCGGCCCCGTCAGATACCAACTGGCTAGGCACTGACGACACCAAGCGCGATGTGGTGGCGCGGATCATCTACGGCTTTCGCCTGTCGATCTTCTTTGCCCTGATCGTGACGGTGGCCACCTCTGTCATCGGGATCGCAATGGGAGCGGTGCAGGGCTATTTCGGTGGCTGGACCGATCTGGTTCTGCAACGGTTTCTGGAAATCTGGAACGGGATGCCGTCGCTTTACGTCATCATAATCGTCTTTGCCATTCTGGGCCGAAGTTTCTGGCTGCTGGTGTTCCTGATCGTCCTGTTCGGCTGGCCTGCGCTTGTGGGACTGGTGCGCGCCGAGTTTTTGCGGGCGCGGAACTTTGAATACGTCCGGGCGGCCAAGGCGCTGGGCGTCGGCGACCGCACGATCATGTTCCGCCATATCCTGCCGAATGCCATGGTCGCCACGGTGACGATGCTGCCTTTCCTTGTCACCGGCGCGATCGGGACGCTGGCCTCGCTCGATTTTCTTGGCTTCGGGCTGCCGTCCTCGGCGCCGTCCCTGGGCGAGTTGACGTTGCAGGCAAAACAGAACCTGCAGGCCCCGTGGCTCGGGTTCACAGCGTTCTTTACCTTTGCGATCATGCTGTCGCTGCTTGTCTTCATCTTCGAGGGCGTGCGCGATGCGTTCGATCCGCGAAAGACATTCACATGAAATCGGTTCTCGAGGTCAAGGACCTGCAGGTGAGTTTCCGGCAGGACGGCGATGTGACCCATGCGGTGCGCGGTGTGTCGTTCACCGTCGGCAATGGTGAAACCGTGGCGCTGGTCGGCGAAAGCGGCTCGGGCAAGTCGGTCACGGCGCTGTCCACCGTCGGCCTGTTGGGCGACAGCGCGACGGTCACCGGGTCTGTCACCTACGGCGGCACCCAGATGATCGGCGCGTCGGAGAACGCGTTGCGCCGGGTGCGTGGCAACGACATCAGTTTCATCTTTCAGGAGCCGATGACATCGCTGAACCCGCTGCACACGCTGGAAAAGCAGCTGGCTGAAAGTATCGAATTGCATCAGGGTCTGCGCGGACCGGCGGTGCGGGCGCGGATCATCGAACTTTTGATCAAGGTCGGTATCCGCGATCCTGAAACGCGCCTCGGGGCCTATCCGCACCAGTTGTCGGGCGGCCAGCGTCAAAGGGTGATGATCGCAATGGCACTGGCCAACGGCCCGGAACTGCTGATTGCCGATGAGCCGACGACGGCGCTGGACGTGACCATTCAGGCGCAGATTCTTGACCTTTTGGCCGACCTGAAGCGCGACGATGGGATGAGCCTGCTGTTCATCACCCACGACCTGACCATCGTGCGCAAGATCGCCGACCGGGTCTGCGTGATGAAGGACGGCGAGATCGTCGAACAGGGGCCGACGGCCGCAATTTTTGCCAATCCGCAGCACCCCTATACGCAGATGCTGTTGGCGGCGGAATCGACGGGGTTACCCGGGCCTGTGCCTGACGGGGCCAAAGTCGTCGCCGAAACCGAAGACCTGCGCATCTGGTTTCCGATCCATCGCGGGTTGCTGCGCCGGACGGCGGGCTATGTGAAGGCGGTCAACGCGGCAACGCTGAGCGTGCGGGCGGGCGAGACGGTGGGCATCGTCGGGGAATCCGGGTCGGGCAAGACCACGCTGGCGCTGGCGATCATGCGCCTGATCGCCTCCAAAGGCGCGATTACCTTGCAGGGGCAGCGGATCGACGGCATGAACCAGCGGCAGGTGCGACCCTTGCGGTCTGCCATGCAGATCGTGTTTCAGGATCCGTTCGGGTCGCTTTCGCCGCGGATGACAGTTGCCCAGATCATCGCCGAGGGGCTGACGGTGCACGCCATCGATCCGACCCGCGACCGGCGCGACATGGTGCGCGAGGTGATGGGCGAGGTGGGCATCGACCCGGCACTGATGGACCGATATCCGCACGAGTTTTCGGGTGGCCAGCGGCAGCGGATCGCCATTGCGCGGGCGATGATCCTGCGGCCGCACCTTCTGGTGCTGGACGAACCGACATCCGCGCTGGACATGACTGTGCAGGTGCAGATCGTCACCCTGCTGCGCGATCTTCAGGCCAAGCACGGGCTGGCCTATCTGTTTATCAGCCATGATCTCAAGGTCGTGCGGGCACTAAGCCACAAGGTGATAGTGATGAAGAACGGCGATGTGGTCGAAGCCGGCGATGCGGCGGCAATCTTTGATTCACCACAGACCGACTACACCAAGGCGCTGATGGTCGCGGCGTTCGAGGGACGGGCGGTCTGAACATGACAGTCGTCCGGCGGGTCAAGGCCAGCGTCGTTGACCGGGTGCGACGCATCAGGCGCGATCTGGTCGCGCTGTATCTGGCGGGGCGCGACCCGCGCACGCCACTGTTGGCGCGGTTTCTGGCGGTCTGCGTCGTCGCTTACGCGCTCAGCCCTATCGACCTGATCCCTGATTTTATCCCCGTTATCGGCCTGCTGGATGACCTGTTGCTGGTGCCGCTTGGGCTGGCGCTGGTGGTCCGGCTGATCCCGCCTGCTCTGATGGCCGAATTCCGGGCACAGGCGGAACAGTCCGGCAGGCCCGGGCCGTCGCGCATGGCGGCCGCCATGATTGTCGGGTTGTGGATCTGTCTTGCAGTCCTCGCCGGACTTTGGGTCTGGCGACGGATCGGCACGCCCTGATCAGCCATCCGTGCCGATCATGAAACAGGTGGTGCCGCGCGCCTGCAACCGGCGGCAGGCCAGGTCGGCGGTTTCGCGGGTCAGACCCATGAAATTCGCGTCATAACCGGTCGAGCGCTGACTGATCCGGCGCAGCGATCCGTCCAGCGTCGTCATCTCGCTCAGGGCCAGGCGCATCAGCACCCGTTCCGCCTCGTTTCGGGAATTGTAGCGCCCGACATTGACACCCCAGGTGCGGCCACCAGATGTCGACACGCGGGTGACGATTTCCGGTTCGGCGATTGTGGGCGCGAGCGCGACAGCGGCAGTGACAATTTCGGCAGGGCGGGCCTGAGGCGTCGTGATATCGGCGGCGGCAATCTGGACTTCCGGCTCGCCTGACTCGGCACCGGTGTTCGTATCCTGCACGGCCGTCGGTTCGCCCTCGATGACCTGAAACGGTATTTCTGGGACGGCGGCAACGGCTGCGGCGACAAGTTCAACGGTCGATACCGGCAAATCGGACGCGACGCTGGCCACGGCGAGGGCCTGGGCCACTGCATCTTCGATGACATCGCTGTCGACGACGAGAAGGTCCGGGGCGACTTCTGCCACGGCGCGCGCTGCCGGTCGCAGACTTTGCGTCACTAGCCCACTGACGCGGATTGTCTTGCCGGCGCCGCCCGGCGTGCCTTCGGTGCTGCCTATGACGACTTCGGGATCGGCATCGGCAACGACGGGTGGCGGAGGTGCGTTGACACGGGCGTTGCTGGGGGCCTGGCTGAAACCCAGGTCCAACAACTCTGAGACCCGCGCATTGCGGTTCGCTGTCGAGGTGCCGCCGAATACCGTGGCAATGATGCGTTCATTGCCGCGTTGCGCCGAGGCGACAAGGTTGAACCCGGCGGCGTTGGTATAGCCGGTCTTGATCCCGTCCGCGCCGGAATAGGCGTCAAGAAAGCGCCGGTTGGTATTGGCGACCTGCGCAATACCGGCATCCGCCGAGCGGCGCGAGAATAGGTTATAGTATTGCGGAAAGTCATAAATCATGTGTCGGCCCAGCGTCGTCATATCACGCGCGGTCGACAGGTGGCCTTCGCGGGTCAGGCCATTGGCATTGCGAAACGTCGTATTGTTCATTCCCATCGCCCGGGCGGTCCGGTTCATCCGCTCGGCAAATGCGCTTTCCGATCCGGCGATGGCGACGCCGATGGCGGTGGCGCAGTCGTTGGCCGATTTTACGGCGGCGGCGCGGATCAGATAGCGCAGGCGAATCCGCTGTCCGGCCCTGAGCCCAAGTTTCGATGGCGGTTCATTGGCGGCCAGGGCGGTGACCGTCACCTCGGTATCAAGGCTGATTTCGCCGCGCTCGATGGCTTGAAACGCGATGTAAAGGGTCATCATCTTGGTCAGCGATGCCGGATGCAGTCGGGTATCGGCATTTTGCGAATGAAGAACTTCGCCGGTTCGGGCATCGATCACCATGTCCGCATAGGGTGCTGCCCACACGCCGAATGGCATGAGTGCCGTCACAATGACGATACTTATCAGGAGATACCCGTTGCGGGCACACTGCTTCAAACGACCTGCCACGTCGTAAGCCTCGATTCTCTGCCTCGTGGTCCCTGCTTTGGTGCGGAACCTTATGATTGTCGGAACCGTAGCACGAGTTTTCCGATCGTAAAACACCCTAAATTCAATGGGTTTGGCTTTTGGGCGAATCGTAAAATGCTAGAGGTTGTGGTGTCTGACAGATATGATACCAGATATGGAATTGTGTCAGTAATGCAGCTGCGGTTCAGGTCAGGTGGTCACGTCGATTGCGGTTTCTAACAACGACAGGGTGAAACGCTGGACGCCAAAGCCGCCGTTCCCACGATTTCGCCGTTCCGCCGCCAACAGCCGTTCATGCAGGTGATCTGCGACGATAGGGTCAGGCAAAAGTTCGCTGAATCGCGCGCTGCCCCGACTGAAAATGGCGTTCGTTGTGCCAATGCGTGCCGTCTGCAACCAGCTAGATAGTCCAGCCGGTTGTCATGATCACTCTGATCTGCGGCCTTTTCTTAAGCACTGCAACGCCTATATAAGGCGGTCAGGGAACCCCGGAACTTTGATGCCCATGCGGACAAACGTGACCTTGATGGCGGATCGCAAGGAAGGCGGCGACAATGATGTCGGCGTCATCCTTGAAACGCGCCCCAAGACAGCGCGGCCGCCGCTCTACAAGGTTCTTATCCTGAATGACGACTATACGCCGATGGAGTTTGTGGTGCATGTGCTGGAACGCTTTTTCGGGATGACACATGCGCAGGCGTTCGAGCTGATGCTGACTGTCCATCAGAAAGGTCTGGCCGTCGTCGGGGTGTTTTCGCACGAGATTGCCGAGACAAAGGTGGCTTTGGTGATGGATTTCGCGCAACGTCACCAGCACCCGCTGCAATGCACGATGGAGAAGGAATAGCGCCGCGGCGCTGTTCGCCCCAATGGCGCAATCCCGATTATCAACCGCACTGGCCGAGGGCCTGCTGGACCTCGCCGATGGCGACATCGCGGTGTATCGCCCGCCTTTGGGCTATGATCTGGCGAGCCTGCCGCCAGATGCCGTGCGCATTGTCTCCACATGGCGTCCTGACTTTGAGGGCTGGGGCCAGACCTTTGCGGTGTCGTCCGACCCGGTTATCGCGCCGACAGCGCTGGTCGTGGTGCCCCGCGCCAAATCGCTGGCCCGGTCAATGATCGCGCAGGCGGCGGCAACGGCAAAGATGGTCATCGTCGACGGGCAAACCACGGACGGCATCAACAGCCTGTTCAAGGATTGCCGTGCCCGTCTTGGCGCACTGCCGTCGCTGACCAAGGCGCACGGGCGGTTGTTCTGGTTTGCCCCGGATGGTCAGTTTGCCGACTGGGCGGCGCCAGAACCGCAGCGTGGCGAACACGGCTTTTATACCACGGCGGGGGTGTTTTCGGATAGTGTGATCGATGCCGGGTCGGCCTTGCTGGCCGATGCCCTGCCTGCCAAGTTGCCAAAGCGGATCGCCGATCTGGGTGCTGGCTGGGGTTATCTGGCGGCTGCGGCTCTGGCCCGCGACGGGGTGCAGAAGATCGACGTAATCGAGGCCGAAAAACTGTCACTTGATTGCGCCCGACGCAATATTGCCGATCCGCGTGCGGTGTTTCATTGGGGTGATGTGACCCAGTGGCGCAGGGCCGAATTCGACGGAGCCGTCATGAATCCGCCGTTTCACGCCGGTCGCGCCGCCGATCCAGGGTTGGGGCGCGCCTTTATCGACGCAGCGGCGCGGGTGCTGACGCCCTCGGGCCAATTGTGGATGGTCGCCAACCGGCATCTGCCCTACGAGGCGCATCTGGCAACGCGATTCCGCAATCTTGCCGAACTGCCCGGATCGGGCGGGTTCAAACTGTTCCATGCCAGCCGCCCGATCAACGTGGCGCGATAGGAGTTTCCCGCATGTCGTTTTCCATTGCCGGCAAGACCGCCATCGTGACCGGGGCCGCTAATGGCGTCGGTCTGGCGATCGGGCGGCATTTCGTTTCCGAGGGTGCGAACGTCATGTTCGTCGACATGGATGAAGACCATCTTGCGCGCGAAGTCGGTGAACAGGCCGAAACCGAAGGTGCGGTGCGTCTGTTCGCGGGCGATCTGCGCAAAAAACTGACGATTGCCAATTTGCTATCAGCGACGGTCGATGCGTTTGATCGGGTGGATATTCTGGTCAACGCGGCGCGGCAGGTCATGGTCACCGATCCGCTGAACCCCGATGACGGGTCGGTCGAAGAATTGTTGCAGCAGAACCTGATCATTGCCTTTCGCCTGTCGCAGGCCTGCGCGCGCAAGATGATCAAGCAGGCCGAGGCGCAGGAAACCGGGACGGTCGGGTCAATCATCAACTTGTCGTCGATCGCGGCACGGCGGACGCATCCGGACTTGTTGGCCTATTCGGTCAGCACTGCGGCGCTGGAGCAGATGACGCGGTCGCTGGCGGTGGCGCTGGCCCCGAAACGCATCCGGGTCAACGCCGTGGCCTTTGGTTCGGTGATGAGCGCCAGTCTGCAGGGCGCGCTGGATGAACACGAAGAACTTCGCCCCGAGATCGTCAATCACACGCCGTTACACCGGATTGCCAGCCCCGGCGAAGTATCCGACGCCGTGCAATATCTGGCGTCAGAGGCGTCGGGTTTTGTCACCGGACAGGTGATTACTGTCGATGGCGGGCGGACCCTGATCGATCCGGTGGGCAATTCGGCGCACTGATCGCTATTGAGGGTAGTTGGCGGCGCATTGCTGCACGGCCGCGTCAGTCGCCGGTCCGAGCGACTGCAACCGAAAATACTGCCCTTCAAGTTTATGCCGTTCTTCGGCCACATTGATGGCAACGGGTTCTTCGCGCCGCGTGGTTGCGGTGGTCTGGCAAAAGCTGTTGTAGGTCGTGCCGTCGCGCCGGGACTTGGTGCATGGGACAAGCGCGCTGGACTCATCTCGCATCCGGGCAATGGCATAGCCGCGCTGAATGTTCTCCTCGGTCGTGCGTATCTGATTGGTCAGGCGGCCAAGCTCGGCGCGGGCATTGCTGATACAGGCCTCGCGCGGAGTTGCGCAGGCGGCAACAAGGATCGGGAGCAGAAGAATGGCACGGCGCATGGTAACTTTCTTGATCTGGGTCATGGTCAACTGTTCGGCTCGCTTTATCAATGCTACGACAGAATGAAATGAAATGACAGCGGGCAAAACCACGAGATGATCGACGATTTCGCCCCCCGCAAGGCCGCTGCTGCAGCGTGGTTTCGCAGTTTGCGTGACCGGATCGTCGCAGAATTCGAGTCACTTGAGGATAACCAGCGGACCGGTCCGATGGCGGCTCAGCCGGCCGGCCGGTTTGAGGTCAGCGAGACTCGTCGTGCAGCTGACGACGGGTCTGACGCCGGTGGCGGTCTGATGTCTGTGATGCGTGGCGGTCGGATGTTTGAAAAGGTCGGCGTCAATATCTCGACCGTCTATGGCCGTCTGGGCGAGGCGGCGCAAAATGCGATGGCGGCGCGCGGGGTGCCGGGCATGGCCGACGATCCGCAGTTCTGGGCCTCGGGTATTTCGCTCGTCGCGCACATGCAGAACCCGCATGTTCCTGCCGTCCACATGAACACCCGGATGTTCTGGACCCCGCACGCCTGGTGGTTCGGCGGTGGGTCCGACCTGAACCCCTGTCTGGACCATGCCGAAGACACCGCCCATTTCCATGCCGTCCAGAAGGCCCACCTCGACCCGCACGGTGCCGGTCTCTATCCGCGGCTAAAGGCCTGGGCCGACGATTATTTCTACATTCCGCACCGGGGCCGCGCCCGTGGTGTCGGTGGCATTTTCATGGATGACCATTGCAGCGGCGATTGGGACGCCGATTTTGCGCTTACGCAGGATATCGGTCGGGCGTTTCTCCCCGCCTATTTGCCTTTGGTCGAACGTCGCCGTGATACGCCCTGGACAGAGGCGGACAAGGATATTCAGTTGATCCATCGAGGGCTTTATGCCGAATACAACCTTGTCTACGACCGGGGCACCAAATTCGGGCTGGCCACCGGGCATGACGCCGATGCCGTGCTGATGAGCCTGCCGCCGCTGGCCAAGTGGCCCTAGGGGGCGCTGCCCCCGTCCCGTATCAAGTCCGGGACTCCCCCGGAGTATTTTTGGCCAAAAGAAACATCAGGTCAGCGGGTTTCGCGCACCGTGTCGATCATCAATTGCACATAGTCGGGGTTTGCGTCGGGGGTGATGCCGTGGCCCAGATTAAAGATGTGGGGGCCGTGTTTCAGGGCCTCCACGATCTTGCGCGTCTTGTCCACCAGGGTCTGCCCGCCCGTCACCATATGCGATGACGCGAGGTTGCCCTGCACGCAGCCCTGCGGTTGGAGGTGTTGCGCCACCCATTCGGTCCCGATCCCGTCGTCGATGGCGATGCAGTCGGCTCCGGTCGCGGCATGCAGTCCGACATAGCGTTTGCCAGCGCCGCGCGGAAAGGCGATCACGGGCACGCCGGGGTAGCGCGATTTCAGGGCCGCAGTGATCTGCGCCATCGGGGCGACGGAATAGCGTTTGAAATCATTGTCCTGCAGCGAACCGGCCCAGCTGTCGAACAGTTTTACCACCTCGGCTCCGGCGTCGATCTGGGCAGAAAGGTATGCGATCGTGGCCGCAGTCAGTCGGTCGATCACCCCGTCGAACACCGCGCGGTTTTCAGATTTCAACGCGTGCGCCGGGCCTTGATCGGGCGTGCCGCGCCCGGCGATCATATAGGTCGCCACGGTCCACGGCGCCCCGGCAAACCCGATCAGCGTTGTTTCGGACGGCAATTCGCGCCGCAGGATCCGCACCGTTTCGTAGATCGGCGCCAGATGATCGTGGATCGCGTCGGCCGGTTTCAGTTTCGCCAGTTCGGCCGCGGTGGTGATGGTGGAAAGCCGCGGCCCTTCGCCGGTGACGAACCACAGATCGGCCCCCATCGCCTGCGGCAGCAGCAGGATGTCGGCAAACAGGATCGCCGCGTCGAACCCATAGCGGCGGATCGGTTGCAGCGTCACCTCGGCGGCCAGTTCGGAATTATAACACAGCGACAGGAAATCGCCCGCCTGTTCGCGGGTCGCGCGGTATTCCGGCAGGTAACGCCCGGCCTGCCGCATCATCCAGATCGGCGGGGTCGGCAGGGTTTCCCCGGCCAGGGCGCGCAGGATGGTTTTGGTCATAAAGCCTCCGGGACGTGACCCCGGTTGGTCCCTTGGCGGGCGGGGGAAGTCAAGCCATTGTATGCCATTGCGCCGCTCGCTAAAACGGACGGCATGATGATGCCAGACCCCAAAAATCCGTTCCGTATCGGCACCCGCGGATCGCCGCTGGCCGTTGCCCAGGCGCATGAAACACGGGGACGGCTGATGGCGGCGTTTGACCTGCCCGAGGATGCCTTTGCGATTGTGGTCATCAAGGTGACGGGCGACATGGTGCAGGACCGCCCGCTGAGCCAGATCGGCGGCAAGGGTCTGTTCACGCGTGAGATCGAGGAGGCGCTCCTGGACGGCAGCATCGATATCGCGGTGCATTCGATGAAGGACATGCCGGTTGATCAGCCTGTGGGCCTGCTGCTCGATACCTACCTGCCGCGTGAGGATGTGCGCGATGCGTTTGTGTCGCTGGCCTTTGGCGCGATTGCGGATTTGCCACAGGGCGCTGTCGTCGGCACCTCCAGTCTGCGGCGCAAAGCGCAGCTTTTGGCCCGCCGCCCTGATCTGGAGATTGTGGAGTTCCGCGGCAATTTGCAGACCCGGCTGCGCAAACTGTCCGACGGTGTGGCGCAGGCGACGTTTCTGGCGATGGCTGGGTTGAACCGGTTACAGATGACCGATGTGGCGCGCACCCCGATTGCGGTCGATGACATGCTGCCCGCCGTCGCCCAGGGCGCCATCGGGATCGAGCGGCGGGCGGATGATGACCGCGCGGCACAGTTGCTTGCGGCGATCCATGACGGGCCGACGGGCCAGCGGCTGGCCGCCGAACGCGCCTTTTTGCGCGCACTCGACGGATCGTGTCAGACGCCGATCGGCGGGCTGGCGGAACTGGACGGCGGCAACTTGCGTCTGCGCGGCGAAATTCTGCGCGTCGACGGGTCCGAGGTGCTGACTGACGACAGTCATGCCCCGGTGGCGGATGGTCCGGCAATGGCGGTCGACATGGCCAAAGGTTTGCTGGGTCGGGCGGAGCCCGGGTTCTTTTAGTCGGCGCGTCCGCGATCAAGCCAATAAATTGCCAGCGTCGCTGCGACGATGGCCGCCGCACCCAGCATCGACACCAGCGCATAGCCGTAAATCCAGGTCCCTATGGCGAAAACCGCTGCGGCAAGAGTTTGCGACGCAAGCTGTTGCAGCGCGATCAGCGACGCCCCCGCCCCGGCCCTGCTGCCCAGCAAATCCTGCAGGTAGCCGATGACAAGCGCATACATCATTGCGCCGCCGGCACCTGCCGGAATGATCAGCAGCCAGACCCAGCCCGTGGGCGCCAATACCGGCAGCAGGGCCAGAAACAGGGCATATTGCAGCGCACCCAGGGCGATCACAGTGAACCGCTTCATCAGCCGCAGGAACTGCCCGACAAGGACGGTCACGACCACCTCGATGGCGACGAACATGCCGAAGAACAGGCCGACATCGGCGACGCCCCGGCCCGGCGTCACTTCGAACAACAGTCCCAGAACGGTGCCGCAGATCGCGCCGCCAGACAGCATGACACCGATCAGGGCGACCCGGATCAGGATCGGCGGCGTCGTGATTTCGGACAGCGATGCGCGGAACGATAGGCCGGATTTCCGCTCGGTCCAGGGGGCATCCGCGTCGCGCGGCCAGCGCCGCCAGATCAGGACCAGCAGAGCGATGCCGGTGAAGGCGACGACCGGGTAGATTGCGGTCAGGACCAGCCCCCTGCCAAAGGCCCAGCCCCACAACGGCAGGGCGATCACGAAAGGCACTGCAAAGGCGGCCCGCAGGATCGCCAGCAGGGCGTCGCGGTCGATCCGGGGCAGGTGCGCCGTGGCCAGCCGCCCGACAGCGAACAACTGGCCAAAGAATGACCCCGAGAGCGGGATCAGGAACATATGCGCGATGACAAAGGCGGTGGGGCTGTTGACCAGCCAGACCGACGCGGTGCCGAGGGTCATCATCGTGCAGGCAAACATCGCCATCAGCCAGCGGCTGGGTCGCTGGTCGGTGACGATGCCGACCCCGATCGAGGCCCCGACCGCCATCAGCATCGCGGTGATCAGGATCGCCGCATAGGCCTGATCGCTGATCCCGAACACCGTGACAGCCACCAGCGACTGATAAATGCCGATCGCGCTGGCATAGACGCCATGCAGCAGGCCGCAGAACGTCAGCATCCGCAGCGTGGCGTCTTGCCAGAGGATTCGGAAATGGCGTTGCATGGATCAGGCCGGGATGACCTTGCCGGGGTTCATGATTCCCTTGGGGTCCAACGCGGCCTTGAGGGCGCGCATCACGTCAAGCGCCACCGGATCCTTGCGCCGCGCCATTGATACCAGTTTCGACAGGCCGATTCCGTGTTCGGCCGAAAAGCTGCCGCCAAGGGTTTGTACCACGTCCTCGACGGCCTGCATGAGCGCGTCGTTCAAGGCGGGATCGTCGCGGCTGGGGTAGATCGAAAAATGCACGTTGCCATCGCCAAGGTGGGCGACACAGCTATCAGTGGCCTGCGCGTCCAGTGCCGCAATCCGGGGGCGGATCATGTCGAAAAATGCGGTGATCCTGTCCAAAGGCAAGGCGATGTCGGTATCGACAAAGGGTGTGATCCCGTGGGCGATTTCTGCTGCCGCCTCGCGCCGCGCCCACATCTCGCGGCGCTGCGCCTCATTGCGGGCGACGACGGCGTCCAGCAGCGTGCCGTTTTCCAGCATTGATCCGAGGATCATTTCCAGTTGACCGACCACCGGAACCACCCCGTCCGGCCCCGGTTCGGCGTCGCGGGGCGCACTGGCGGCGACCTCGATCAGGATATTCACGGCGTAGGCTTGATCGAACGGTGGTTTGGCCCCCTTGATCCGGGCCAGATGCCCGTCGATGTAGTTGCGCGGCATATATTCGCAGGCTTCGACCGCGCCGCCCGTCGCGTCTTGCATGGTGTTGAGCAGCGTCAGGGCGTCGGCCAGTGTCGGCACCGCAAGGGTCGCGGTTGCATAGACACGGGGTTTCGGTTTCAGCTTCATTACCGCAGCGGTGATCACCCCGAGGGTGCCTTCGGCGCCGATCATCAGATGGCGCAGGTTGTAACCGGCGTTGTCCTTGTGCAGTTCGCTCATCAGGTTCATCACCCGGCCATCGGCCAGCACCACTTCGAGCCCCAGACAAAGGTCGCGGGTGTTGCCATAGCGCAGGACGTTGGAACCGCCCGCGTTGGTGGACAGGATGCCGCCGATCATCGCAGAACCGCGGGCGCCGAACGTCATCGGAAAGATCAGATCGTGGACGTCGGCGGCCTCGTGCAGGGTCGACAGGATCACCCCCGCCTCGACTACGACGAGCCGCCCAGCGGGGCGCAGTGCGCGGATCTTGTTCATCCGATCCAGTGACAGGACCAGCCCGCCGTCGGTCTGGGTGCCACCGACCAGCCCGGTATTGCCCGAGACCGGGACGACCGGGGTGGAGGTAGCATGGGCGATGCGCAGGATCGCGGCAACATCGGCAGTCGATCCGGGGCGCAGAACGGCCAGCGGGGTCGAGCGGTAGCGGCCCATCCAGTCGGATTGCCATTTGGCGGTGGCGTCGCCAGTCAGCACATGGGCGGCGCCGATGGCGGTGCGCAGGTCGTCAAGAAGGGGCATGGTGGGTGGCTCCGGGCGGTGGTCGACCGACGGTAGCTTGACGAGCGGCTATAGGGAAGGGATGCGTCCAGCTTGCGAGGGGGTGGGCACGCGATTGCTGCGCATTCGCTTTCGCCCACTCGTATGATTTTCGCCTCGCGAAATTCATACGTGGTGGCGTGGGGGAGACTTGAACTCCCGACCTATCGATTATGAGTCGATCGCTCTAACCAACTGAGCTACCGCGCCTGACCACGGACGTGGCTTTAGTCATGCGGTCCGGCACTGTCAAACCGATTGTGCCGTGACGCGGCGGTCGCAGCGTCAGTCATAGCGCAGTTCGGTCGCCTTGCCGCGAAAGATGAAATAGCTCAGCACGGTATAGCCGGCGATCGTGGGAAGCACGAAGATGGTTCCGAACAGGATGATGATCAGGCTTTCAGGGGCGCTTGCCGCCTCGAAGATGGTGAGTCGGTCGGGCACGACGTAAGGATAAAAGCTGTAGGCCATGCCGCAGAACGACAATACCCAAAGCAGGGTAGCGACGACGAATGGCAGCCACGAGCGGCGATCGTCGGCAAAAGGCATATGGCGCAGCATGAACCAGAGCCAAGCAACCAGAATGCCCGAAAGGATGGGGAGGGGCGCAAGCCAGACAATTTCAGGCCAGCTGAACCATTTGTCGAATATCCGCGCGCTCATGAACGGCGTTGCCGCTGAAATTGCCGCAATCCCGAGTATCAGCCCCCAGATGCCACCCTTTGCCCATGTCACCGCCTTGGTCTGCAAGGTTCCTTCGGTTTTGTGGATCACCCATGTCGCGCCGATGAAACTGTAACCGACGGACAGGAAAACCGCCGTCAGCACGGCAAATCCGACGTGCGCCCAAGTCCAGGCCAGCCCCATGATATACATGCCGAGCATGAAACCCTGGGACAGCGAGGTCATCAGCGATCCGGTCAGAAACAGGTTGTTCCACAGCCGCTTGCGCGGGGCCGGGGCCTTGGCGCGAAACTCGAACGCGACGCCGCGCAGGATCAGGCCGATCAGCATGATCGCGACGGGCAGATAAAGCGCGGTCAGGATCAGACCGTGCGCGGCCGGAAAGGCGACCAGCATCAGCCCGATGGCCAGTACCAGCCAGGTTTCGTTGGCATCCCAGAACGGTCCGATGGCGGCGATCATCCGGTCTTTTTCGGCATCGTTGGCAAAGGGAAACAACAGGCCGACGCCAAGGTCAAAGCCGTCAAGAACGACGTATATCAAGATTGACGCGCCCATCAGGGCGGCAAAGACGAAGGGGAGCCAGACGGCCGGATCGCCGAACATGTGCAACAGTTCATTCATTCGGAAACCATCGAGACTTGCGCCATCGGCGAATGCGGGGTGGTCGGGCCGGTCGCAGGACCCTGCGCGGCGCGGCGGGCAAGGTAAAAGACGACGCTGACGTAGGCGGCCAGCAGCAAGGCATAGACCGTCAGATAGCCGATGAGGGTGCCGAGGACCATCGGCGCAGGCACCTCGGCGACCGCGGCCTTGGTCAACAGCACGCCGTCGACAAGCCAAGGCTGGCGGCCCATTTCGGTGGTGTACCAGCCCGCCAGCGTTGCCAGCCAGCCGGCAAATGTCATGCCGACCAGCCCGACCAGCATCCAGCGCGGCAGCCCTTCGGCGCCGCGCCTGGACTGACCATCGGCAGACTTGCGCAGCATCATCAGGCCGGCGGTCCATGCGAAAAGAAGCATCAACATGCCGGTGCCGACCATGATCCGGAAGCTGAAGAACACCAGGGCGACGCGCGGGTGGTTGACGGTGCCGTCAGCCAGCACATAGTCGTTCAGCCCCGGCACGATCCCGTCGGCGTGATGTTTCAGGATGATCGACGCCATATTCGGGATGCCGATCTCGAAATGATTGGTCCGGGCTGCCTGATCTGGAATGGCGAACAGCAGTAGCGGTTTGTTGGGGCCGGTGTCCCAGTTGCCTTCCATCGCGGCGATCTTTTGGGGCTGATGTTCCAGCGTGTTCAGGCCGTGCTGGTCGCCGACGAAAATCTGCACCGGGATCAGCAGGGCGGCGACGAAAATCGCCGTTTGCAATGCCGCCCGGACGCCCTTGTTCTGGCCGCCGATCAGCAACCGGAATGCCGAGATGCCGGCGATCAGGAAGCTGACCGTGAGGAAGGACGCCAGCAGCATGTGGGCAAGGCGGTAGGGCATCGAGGGGTTGAACACGATGGCGATCCAGTCGGTCGCATGGGCGACGCCATCGCGCATTTCGAACCCCTGCGGCGTTTGCATCCATGAGTTCAGAGCGATAATCCAGAAGGCCGACATCGTGGTGCCAAACGCGACAAGGAAGGTGGCCGTCGTGTGGACCCAAGGTTCTACCCGGCTGAAACCGAACAGCATGATGCCAAGAAACACCGCCTCGAGGAAGAACGCCGTCAACACTTCGTAGGCCAGCAGCGGCCCGGCAATGTTGCCGACGGTTTCCATGAACCCCGGCCAGTTGGTGCCGAACTGGAACGACATGGTGATGCCGCTGACGACGCCCATCGCAAAGGTCAGGGCAAAGACCTTGACCCAAAAGCCATAGGCCTCCATCCAGCGGGAATCGCCGCTTTGTTGATAGCGGGCCTTAAAGAACAACAGCACCCAGCCCAAACCGATGCTGATCGTCGGAAACAGGATATGAAACGAGATGTTGGCGCCAAACTGGATGCGCGAAAGGATGAGGGTGTCCATGCCGTGTTTCCGCCCGAATGTCGTATGACATGGCAGATAGCACGTCCGCCCGGCCACTTCATCCCCATGCGACAGTAGGGCGCGGTAACCAAAAAATGGCCCCGCCCAGTCGGGCGAGGCCTTTGGTTTGTCCGGATCGGATCGGTCAGTGGTCAGCGACGGCGGCGGCTCTGCGCAGGTCTTCGGCGGTGCCGCTGGCCCCGTTGAAGATCAGATTCAGCGCCACACACGACATCGTCGCCAAAAGGATGCCACTGTCGATCAGGGGATGAATGCTGTGCGGCATCCACATCTTGAAATCGGGCGCGATCAGCGGGATCATCCCAAAGCCGAGCGAGACCGCGACGATGAACAGGTTGTTGCGGTTGCCCGCAAAGTCAACGCCGGCGGCCAATATCCGGATGCCGGTTGCGGCCACCATCCCGAACATGACCAGCCCTGCGCCGCCCAGAACCGCCGTCGGCAGGGCTTCGACAAGAACCCCCATCTTGGGCATCAGGCCCAGAACGATCAGGATCGCGCCGCCGGTGACGCAGACAAAGCGGCTGCGGATTCCGGTGACGCCGACAAGCCCGACGTTCTGGCTGAACGAGGTATAGGGGAAGGTGTTGAAAACCCCGCCGATCAGGGTCCCCAGACCGTCCGTGCGCAGACCCGCCGACAGGCGCGGCTGGGTGATCTTGCTGCCGGTCATATCGCCCAGGGCAAGGAACATGCCGGTCGATTCGATCATCACGACGATCATCACCAGCGACATCGTGATGATCATCACCGGGTCGAATATCGGCGCGCCAAAGTGGAAGGGTTTGATCAGGGCGAACCATTGTGCATCCCCCACCTTGTCAAAGTGCATCATCCCCAGCGCGGCTGCCATCAGGCCGCCGACGATGATCCCCAGCAGGACGGCGATATTGGCGACAAAGCCGCGGCCGAACTTGGCGACCAGAACGATCGCGATCAGGACGATGGCCGATACCACCATGTTTTGCGGTGAGGCATAGGCCGGGTTGTCGACGCTGGCGGCCAGCGACAGGCCCTGCGGGACCGGCGGAATGGTGCTGCCTGCGGCGGCGGCAAGGTCGCTGATCTGGGTCAGCCAGGCAGCGTTCTCGGGGTTCACCAGTTTGGGTGCTGTTGGCCCGACGGGCACCCCGAATATCCACTGGATACCGACCCGCATCAGGGTCACGCCGATTACCAGAATGATCGTGCCGGTCACCACGGGCGGAAAGAACCGCAGCATCCGGCTGACCAAAGGCGCGATCAGCATGGCGATGATGCCCGCCGCAATGATGGCGCCAAAGATCATCCGGGCACCGACCTCGCCGGGGTTGGCGATGGCGATCGAGACCATCGGACCAACCGAGGCGAATGTGACGCCCATCATCACCGGCAGCTTGATCCCGAACCACTGGGTCATTCCGAGCGACTGGATAAGGGTGACGATGCCACAGGCGAAAAGGTCTGCCGAGATCAGGAATGCCACATCTTCGGGCGGCAGTTTCAGCACGCGGCCGATGATCAGCGGCACCGCGATGGCCCCCGCATACATAACCAGCACGTGTTGCAGGCCCAGCGTAAAAAGCTTGGCCGCGGGCAGAACTTCATCGACCGGATGAACCCCCTGCGATGTCATTGTGGTATCGGATGCCATTCTGTTTTCCCCCTTCTGAGGTGAGTGTCGTTGGCGACGCTTTTTATTCTGTCCCTCATGCGCCTTTCGGGTCGTTCAGGTGACTGTGAGGTTCGGCTCCAGTCTGTATTCCTCGAGGTTTGCGGTTGCGCCAATCCGGTCGATGACCGCGAAAAGGCCGGGTGCCGACAGCGGGGCCAGCACGCCATGCCAGGTATTGCGCAGGATATTCACGCCTTGGCCGGGCGCGGTCAGAAATGCCCGGAACCCGTGCGGCGTCCCATTGTCGTCGGCGGCGACGATCACCAGAAACGGGTCCGGCGTCATCGGGACGAAGGCTTGCGACCCCTCGGGGTGCCGTTCGACCAGATCACAGGAGTAGGGCAGAGCGCGGGCCTCGGCCTTGAAAATGCTGATGCCCGGCCGCCCGCCTTGGCCGAATTCAAGGCGGGCGCGGTCATGGTAGCGCCCGCAGACGCCTTGATTGATCAATTTGTCGGGGTCTCCCGCCGCGTCAAGCACGTCGCCGAAGGGGGCGAAGGTGGCCGCGGTCAGGGGCTCAGTGTGCAGCATCATCATGGCAGGACCAGATCGGGATGCCGGTTGACGTCTTTGTAAAGCAGATAGCGGAACAGTCCGGTGCCGGTGGCGATGCAGGCCTGCGGACAATAGGCGCGCAGCCACATGAAATCGCCGGGGCCGACCGAATGCCAGCGGTCGTTGAGCAGATAATCTGCCGTCCCTTCCAGCACATACAGCCCGTGTTCCATGATATGCGTTTCGGCGAACGGGATCCGCCCGCCGGGTTGGAACGTCACGATATTGACGTGCATGTCGTGGCGCAGGTCGGTCGGGTCGGCAAACCGCTGGGTCGCCCATTTGTCAGTGCCGGGCATGTAGTTCAGCGGGCTGTCGGTGTCCGTGGTGATGATCGGCTCCGGCAGGTCCAGCAGCGGCGTCGGCGCATAACGTTTGCGGATCCAGTGGAATTGCAGCGTCGCGTCGCCCTGGTTCGTCACCTGCCATTCGCGCCCCGGCGGGATGTAGGCGTAGCCGCCGGGGTCGAGTCGATGGGCTTTTCCGTCCAGCGTCAGGGACAGGGTGCCGTTGGCGACCAGAATCGCGGCCTCGGCCCCCGTGTCGGGTTCCGGGGTGTCGCTGCCACCGCCGGGCTGCACCTCGACCGCGTATTGCGCAAAGGTTTCGGCGAAACCGGTCAGCGGCCGGGCGATGATCCAGGCGCGGGTCTTGTCCCAGCCGGGCAGCAGGCTGGCGGTGATGTCGCGCATCGTGCTCCCGGGGATCAGGGCGTAGGCGGTCGTGAACAATGACCCGGCGGCAGCAGGGTCGTCAGTGAGCGGTGGCATGCCGCCGGGGGGAAAGGCGTAGTTGGTCATGGCAGGAGGTCTTTCAGGCGATGCCAGGCGATCCGTTCGACCTGTCCGCAGGCGGTTGCAAATTCGGTGGCGAGGTCGTTGCCGATGCGGGTGTCGAAGGCGGCCATGATGCTGGCCTTGGTGTTGTCGCGCACCGCGATGATGAAGGGAAAGCCATGCTTGGCGACGTAGGTGGTATTCATGTCGGTGAGTTTGGTGCGTTCGACGTCGGTCAGGGCATCGAGCCCGGCGCTGGCCTGTTCGTTGGTCGATTCCGCCGTCAGCCGTTTGGCCTGCGCCAGTTTGCCCGCCAGATCGGGGTGGGCCGACAGAACGCCGAGGCGCTCGGCCTTGGTAGCGGTGCGGAATATCCGGCAGAGGGCGTTGTGCAAGCCTGCGGCTCGGTCGTGGGCGGGGCCGAGTTCGAGGTCAAAGGCGCGTTCCGCGACCCACGATGAATGTTCGAAGATGCCGCCAAAGGTGCGCATGAACGTCGCCTTGTGCATCGCGCTGGGCCGGTCGCGCCGCTGATGCGGGTGTGTCGCCGCCCAATGCCGGGCGATGTCGATGCGGCGGGGAAACCAGACGCCATCGTGCCCTTGGGCATAGTCTAGGAACCGTTTCAGCCCGGCGATCTTGCCCGGCCGCCCGATCAGGCGGCAGTGCAGGCCGATCGACATCATTTTGGCTGCGCCGCTTTCGCCTTCGGCATAGAGTGTGTCGAAGGCGTCCTTGAGGTAGCTGAAAAACTGCTCGCCCGTTGTATAACCGGGGGCAGTCGCGAACCGCATGTCGTTGGCCTCGAGCGTGTAGGGGATGACCAGCTGGTCGCGGTCCCCGACCTCGATCCAGTAGGGCAGGTCGTCGTCGTAGGCGTCACTGATCCAGTCAAAACCGGCCTCGGCAGTCAGGCGCAGGGTGTTCACCGAACAGCGCCCGGTGTACCAGCCCGTAGGGCGGCTGCCCGTCACTTCCAAATGCAGGCGGATTGCCTCGGCAATGGCAGCGCGTTCCTCGGCCTCGGGCATGTCCTTGTGTTCGACCCATTTCAATCCGTGGCTGGCGATTTCCCAGTCAGCGGCGATCATCGCCGCGACCTGTTCAGGGCTGCGGGCCAAGGCTGTGGCGACGCCGTAGATCGTCAGCGGAATGTTCAGCCCGGTGAACAGGCGGTGCAGCCGCCAGAACCCGGCGCGGGCCCCGTAGTCATAGACGGATTCCATGTTCCAGTGGCGATGGCCCGGCCAGGGTGCGGCGCCGGGGATGTCGGACAGAAACGCCTCGGAGGCTGTATCGCCGTGGAGTATGTTGTTCTCGCCGCCTTCTTCGTAATTCAGCACGACGCTGATTGCGATTTTCGCACCCCCCGGCCAAGCGGCGTCGGGCGGGGTGGGGCCGTAACCGGACATATTGCGGGGATAGCGGTGCATCGCGGCTCCTGTTCTGGTTCACTTCATAAACCATAAAATCGTGCGGAACTTTCAAGGAATTCGTGAAAGACCTGTCGCCTGCGGCGCCTGTCGCCTTTCCTGTGCAAACCGGGCAGGATACACTGGCAAGGATGGAGCGACGCATGCCTGACGGATACCTCACGACGCATGTTCTGGATACGGCGCGGGGGATGCCGGCGCAGGGGATGAAGATTGACCTGTTCCGGATCGACGGCGACGGTTGGGCGCATCTGGCGACCAAGGTGACAAATGCCGACGGACGCACTGACGGGCCGATCCTGCCGGCGGATCAGTTTCGGGTCGGGCGCTACGAATTGCTGTTTTATGTTGGCGACTATCTGGATGCGATCGGCACTTTGATGGAGACTCCGCGATTCCTGAATGAAATCCCGATCCGGTTCGGCATTTCCGATCCGGGTTCGCATTATCATGTGCCGCTGCTGATTTCGCCCTTCGGATTTTCGACGTATCGGGGAAGTTGAAGCCCTTTGGTCGCCAGTCGCATGTCGGCCTTCATCCGGGCCATGATGAAATCGGTGAACAGGCCGATTTTCGGGTCGCGCAGGCGGCGGTGCTGGGTCAGACAGGACAACTGGGTCGGGAGCGGCGGCGTGGCCGTGGCGACCGGGATCAGGCGGCCATCGCGCAAGTAATCCGCAACCTCGAAGATCGGTTTCAGGATGATCCCGTGCCCGTCCAGCGCCCAGCCGGTCAGCACATCCCCGTCGTCGGATTCGTAGGGACCGGTGATGTCGAACCGCGTTGGCCCTGCCGGGGTCTCGAGCAGCCAACGAAATTCGGTCGCGCCGGGGAACCGCAGGTTGAGGCAATCGTGCCGGTCAGCGACCAGGGCTGCGCCGTCCACCGGGTTGCCGCGCCGGTCGATATAGGCGGGTGCGGCACAGAGCACGCGCGGGCAATCGGCGACAAGACGCACCTTGAGCGTGCTGTCCTCGAGGTTGCCAAGGTGGAATGCCAGATCCAGCCCTTCGCCCACCACGTCGATCTTGCGGTCGGAAAGCCGTAGGCGGACGTCGATCTGCGGATAGGTGTCCTTGAACGCTGGCACATGCGGCGCGATGAACCGGCGTCCGACGCCCAGCGGGGCGGCGACAAAGACGGTGCCCCGCGGGTTCTGGCTGGTTTCGGCGACTGCTGCCTCGGCCTCGTCGATCGCTTGCAGGATGCGTTGCGCGCCGTCGTAAAAGATGCGGCCATTCTCGGTGGATTGCAGGCTGCGCGTTGTCCGGTTGAACAGGCGCAGACCCAGATGCTTTTCCAGGTCTGCAATGCGTGACGATGCAACCGCAGGCGATGTGCGTTGATCGCGGGCAGCAGCACTCATACTGCCCAATTCATAGACCCGCACGAACATCCGGATGTTGCTGACATAGGCCATTCAATGGCTCATCTTGAAAGTGTTCCCCTATTTGACGGATTAACAAATAAATGTCCGCTCGTATAGCCTGACGCAGACTGCTGGGAGATTTGCCGATGTATGACGCCGCAATTCTGATGGCATGGCTCGAATTCGCCGTGCGCTGGGTGCATGTGATCACCGCGATCGCCTGGATCGGGTCATCGTTCTATTTCATCGCTCTTGATCTGGGTCTGCACCGCGACCGCGCACTGGCCAGTGGTGCGGACGGCGAAGAATGGCAGGTACATGGCGGCGGGTTCTATCACATCCAGAAGTATCTGGTCGCCCCCGACGCGATGCCCGGCGATCTGGTCTGGTTCAAATGGGAAAGCTATGCGACCTGGCTGTCAGGCTTTGCGCTGCTGTTTCTGGTTTACTATCTAGGGTCCGAACTGTTCCTGATCGACCCGAATGTGCTGGATATTCCGACGTGGCAGGGGATCGGGATTTCACTGGCCTCGCTTGCCTTCGGCTGGATTGTTTATGACGTGATCTGCAATTCGCGGTTCGGCGACGACAACACGCGCCTGATGGTGCTGCTTTACGTGATTCTTGTCGCCATGTCGTATTTCTATACGTCGGTCTTTTCAGGTCGCGCCGCGCTTCTGCATCTGGGGGCGTTTACCGCGACGATCATGTCGGCCAACGTGTTCTTGATCATCATGCCGAACCAGCGGATCGTGGTGGCCGATTTGCGGGCGGGGCGCAAACCCGATCCGAAATACGGCAAGATCGCCAAGCAGCGCAGCACGCATAACAATTATCTGACGCTGCCGGTGATTTTCCTGATGCTGAGCAACCATTATCCGCTGGCCTTTGCGACCCAATACAACTGGATCATCGCGAGCCTTGTGTTCCTGATGGGGGTCACGATCCGGCACTATTTCAACACGGTCCACATGCGCAAAGGCAATCCGACATGGGCATGGATCGTGACGGTGATTCTGTTCATCATCATCGCGTGGCTGTCGACGGCCCCGGCGTTTCGGGGGCAAGAGGCCGCAATGACGCCAACCGCGCAGCGGTTCGCGCAGGCCGAAGGATTCGATCATGTCGAACAGATCGTGCTGGGCCGCTGTTCGATGTGCCATGCCGCCGAACCGGCGTGGGAGGGGATGCTTTGGCCGCCCAAGGGGGTGATGCTGGAAACCCCGGAACAGATCGCGACCCATGCACGCCAGATTTATCTGCAAGCGGGGGTCAGCCATGCCATGCCGCCTGCCAACCTGTCCTATATCGAACCCGACGAACGAGCGGCGATTGTGGCGTGGTTTCGCGGGGTTAACGGGTAGCCTGAAACGCTAAGGGAGTCCCCGACCGCCGGGTGGAGGAGAAGCCCCCGCCCGGGGGGGCGGTCGGGGTTGCCCCCGGGCGCGAGGGGCAAATCAAGCCCGTACTCAACATGGGCTTGATCCTCAAAGATCCAGCATCAAACCCCGACGTCGGGGCCGGGGCAGTTGAAGGGCACGTCGGTATCCTCTGTCTCGTAGAGGCTGGAGCCACCGGGAT
>JBBKXP010000238.1:0-2695 GCA_037969545.1 Paracoccaceae bacterium
AGACCTTCCATGTCGCGGCGGAACGACAGATAGTCAAACACCGCTTCGTCATGGCGACTGAACAATGCCACGAGGGCCGGGGAAAACGCGCTGCCCAGAACATCCGCGACAAATACCCCCGCGCCCGCCTTGCTGGTCAGCAAACCGCGTTCCTGCAGATCCGCCAAAGCTTCGCGCAGGCTGGGGCGCGACACATCCATCTGCGCCGCAAGATCACGCTCGCCCGGCAGTCTTTCGCCGGGTCGCAGAATACCCCGCAGGATCAGCCCTTCGATCTGGCGGACCACCTCGTGCGACAGTTTGGCCTGACGGATTCTTTCAAAAGGCATCTGCGGTTACTCCTGCGATTGGTCAAAAGATATGACCGCACCGCGAAAACCGCAATTCGTGCATTTCCAACGAAAAAGGGCCGTGCGCTGGCACGACCCCCTTTCGTTCGCTGTCTGTCGTCGATCAGCCGTTCGGCGTGATGATGATTTCGACGCGGCGGTTCTGCTGCTTGCCGGATGCGGTCAGATTCGACGAAATAGGCTGGTCTTCGCCCCGGCCAATCGCCCGGATCCGGCCCGAACTGACGCCCGAATTGACCAGAACCGAAGCCACCGCCTGTGCGCGACGCTGCGACAGGTCGAGATTGTAGGACGCGGCACCGTCCGAATCGGTATGTCCCACCACATTGACGGTGGTGTTGGGATAGCGGTTCAGGCTGGACGCCAGATTGCGCAGGTCGTTCTGCAACCCGCCGGTAAGCGCGGCGCTGTCGGTGGCAAAGAGGATGTCCTGCGGCAGGGTCACGATCAACTGGTTGCCGGTGTTGACGATCCCGACATTGCCACCCATCTGCTGGCGCAGTTCGGCCTCTTGCTGGTCAAGCTGGCGGCCGATCAGGGCGCCGCCGCCGGCACCGACTGCGGCACCCAGAACGGCACCACGCCGCCGTGCACCCAGATCGTCGCCTCCGGTCGAGGCACCGATCAAGGCACCGACGCCGGCCCCGACCAGCGCCCCGGTCTGGGTTTGCCGGTTCGGGTTGTTCGGGTCTTGCAGGGGTTCGCATGCGGTCAGTGCCAGAACTGACGAAGCGGCGACCGCCAATGTAATCTTGGTAATGCTCATAACGTGTTTCCATGTTGTTGGGCGCAGGTCCTGCGCGTCGTAACAGCTTATCGCACCGACGGTGCTGCTATCCAATAACAGCGAAACGGTCGGCGCGGTTCCGCCGATCGATGTCAATAGTCGGGCCCCCTACGCCTCGGCCCGCGCCGACTCCCATGCCAGTAGCGCACGCTTGACTGGCAAGCCCCAATGATAGCCGCCCAAAGCCCCCGATTTGCGCAACGCCCGGTGGCAGGGGATCAGCCAGCTGACCGGATTGCGCCCGACGGCCGTGCCAACTGCGCGCACAGCGCGGGGATTGCCGATGGCCGTAGCGATTTCGGAATAGGAGGTGACCTGCCCCGACGGGATCGCCAGCAACGCCTCCCAGACCTTGAGCTGGAATGGGGCGCCGATCAGGAACAACGGTGCCTTCTCGGCGGTGGCCGCCGCGCCAAAGGCGGTCAGCACCCAGGGGCGCAAGAACATCGGGTCTTCGATGAATGTCGCCAGCGGCCAGCGCCCGGTCAAATCTTCCATCGTCGCCGCCTCGGTGATTTCGGCGGCAAAGCCGATGCCGCAGATGCCCTTTTCAGTGCCCATAACCAGCGCCGGGCCAAAGGGGCTTTCGAACCAGCCCCAGAATACGGTCAACCCGGCACCGGCCTTGGCAAATTCGCCGGGGCTCATCGCCTCCCACCGCAGGAACAGATCGTGCAGCCGTCCGCCGCCCGACAGACCCACCGCATCAGCGGTTGCAAGGGTGCTGAAATGATCGCGCAGCAGCGTCTTGGCGTGCCCCAGCGTCAGATATTGCTGATAGCGTTTGGGCGATACCCCGACCCAGCGCGAAAACACCCGCTGGAAGTGCGCCGGACTCATGTTCATGACGGCAGCAAGGGTTTCGAGGCTCAGCGGCGTCTCGGCCTGCTCATCGATGGCATCGATGGCATCGATGGCGCGGCGCATGACGTGATAATGATAACGGTCATTGTGTTCCATGCAGATCAATCTAATCAGGCCCGCCAGCGACCGCGACCCGAATATTGCGCATCCGCCGCCTTGCCCAAACATTGTCCTACGGGCATACCGGATCACATGGCCAAGCAACTGGATTACCACACGATCCGCGCGATGTTCGACCGCTTTCAGGCGGCAGAACCCGCGCCCAAGGGCGAGTTGCACCATCTGAACGCCTACACTCTGGTGGTCGCTGTTGCACTGTCGGCGCAGGCGACAGATGCCGGGGTGAACCGTGCTACGGGGCCGCTTTTCGCGATTGCCGACAGCCCCGAAAAGATGCTGGCGCTGGGGCTGGACGGGCTGACGGATCATATCAAGTCCATCGGCCTGTTCCGCCAAAAGGCCAAGAACGTGATCCGGCTGAGCGAGATTCTGTTGCGCGACTATGGCGGACAGGTGCCCAATTCCCGCGCCGCCCTGCAATCGCTGCCCGGGGTCGGGCGCAAGACCGCCAACGTCGTGCTGAACATGTGGTTCGGTCAACCGGCGCAGGCCGTCGATACCCATATCTTTCGGGTTGGCAACCGCACCGGCATTGCACCGGGCAAGACGGTCGAGATCGTCGAGCGTGCCATTG
>JBBKXP010000239.1:0-4554 GCA_037969545.1 Paracoccaceae bacterium
AGGGCCTCCTGTTTGCGTTTCAGGTAATGAGATCAGCCGCGCAAGCGAGTCCCATCGGCGTCAAACAGCGGTGTCGCGATCAGGGTCGCAGCGCGGCGTTTGCCCATCAGTTCGATTTCCGCCTTGAGGCCCGGTTTGGCGGCATCACGCGGGATCAGTGCCAGCGCGATGGACTTGCCGGCGTGGTGCGAATAGCCGCCCGAAGTGCAGAACCCGGCGACCTTGCCGTCGATGAAAACCGGTTCATAGGCGGTCACGTCGGCATCGTCTGCATCCACCTCGAACACCGCGTTGATCCGGGCAGGGGGATTGGTGCGTTCGGCTTCGGCCGCCGCCCGCCCGATGAAGTCTATGTTCTTTTTCCAGTCGATAAACCGGTCGATCCCGGTTTCAGCAGCGGTATAGTCGGGCGAAAATTCACGCAGCCACGCCCCAAAGAAACGATCCAGCCGTAGCGACATCATCGCCCGCATCCCGAAAGGCGTCAGCCCCATTGGCTGCCCCGCGGTCCAGAGGGTGTGCCACAACTGGCGCTGATCCATCGGATCGCAGAAAATCTCGTATCCCAGATCGCCGGTATAGCTGACCCGCTGGACGATGCAGGCAACCTGACCGACGGTCATGCGGCGCACATCAAGGAACGTCATCGCCGCCACATCGTCACGGGTGCAGGCAGTCAACAGGTCGCGGGCGCGGGGCCCGGCAATCTGGAATCCGGTGCGCTTATCGCTGATATTCTCGCAAGTTACGCCGTCTTCCGCATGTTGCATGAACCAGCGGTGGTGAATCGCTTGGGCGCCATAGCTTGCGGTCAACTGGAATTCAGTTTCGGACAGGCACGAAACCGTGAAATCTCCGATCAACCGCCCCTTGGCCGAGAGCATTGGCGTCAGGCTCAACCGGCCCGGTTTCGGGATCCGGCCAGCCATGATCCGGTTCAGCCATTCTCGGGCTTTTGGCCCCGTCACAGAATATTTCCCAAAGTTCTGAAGCTCATTGATTCCAACGGTTTCGCGTACGGCCTTCACCTCACGGGCGGTCGCCGCAAAGGCGTTCGAGCGGCGGAAGGACGGCTTTTCGAACGTCGGTTCATCCCCTGTGGCAAAATAGTTCACCACCTCAAGGCCGAATTGCTGACCCCAGACGGCGCCGAGTCCGATGAAGATGTCATACATCGGCGTCGTGCGATGTGGCCGGGCGGCGGGCAGTTCTTCGTTCGGGTAGCTGATGGAAAACCGCCGTTGGTAATTCTCGATCACTTTGGGACGGGTATAACCGGGGGTGATCCATGACCCGAAGCGGCCCACGTCCAGTCCGGTCACATCCCGTTCTGCCTCGCCCTCGATCATCCATTGGGCCAGCGTCAGGCCAACCCCGCCGCCTTGGGAAAACCCCGCCATGACGCCGCAGGCCGACCAGTAGTTGCGCAAGCCCGGCACCGGCCCGACCAGCGGGTTGCCGTCGGGGGCAAAGGTGAAGGGCCCGTGGATCACCGATTTGACGCCGGCAGTTTCCAGCACCGGAAAGCGTTTGTAGGCAAAGGCGATAGATTCCTCGATCTTGTCGAAATCATCGGGCAACAGTTCGTGGCCGAAGTCCCACGGCGTCCCATCCACGGCCCAGGGGCGGCACGGCTGTTCGTAGAATCCGATGCACAGGCCGCGCCCCTCCTGACGCAGATAGCTTTCGCCGGCGGGGTCCATGACTTGCGGATGTACGCGGCCAAGGTTGTAGATCTCGGGAATGGCGTCGGTCACCAGATACTGATGTTCCATCGGGTGCAGCGGGAAATAGACGCCCGCCATCGCGCCGACCTCTCGCGCCCAAAGCCCCCCAGCGTTGACCACATGTTCGGCATGAATCGTGCCGTTTTCCGTCACCACATCCCACGTCCCATCCGGGCGCTGGTTGGTTTCGGTGACCTTGCACTGGGTTTCGATTGTGGCACCGCCCATCCGGGCCGCCTTGGCATAGGCAAGGGTCGTGCCGGAGGGGTCAAGGTGGCCATCAAGCGGATCATACAGTGCCCCGACGATGCCATCGAGATTGGTGATCGGGGCGATATTGGCGATCTCTTCGGGACCGATGATTTCGGTTTCCAGCCCCATGTAGCGGTGCTTGGCCCGTTCGGCGACCAGCATGTCGAACCGGTCGCGGTTGTCGGCCAGGGTGATGCCACCGACGTGGTGCAGGCCGCAGGACATCCCCGTCAGTGCCTCCAGCTCTTTATAAAGCTTGATGGTATAGCCTTGCAGCGCGGCCATGTTGGTGTCGCCGTTCAGGGTGTGAAAGCCCCCCGCCGCGTGCCATGTCGAACCCGACGTCAGTTCCTTGCGTTCCAGCAGCATCACATCGGACCAACCCAATTTGGTCAGGTGATACAGAACCGAACAGCCGACAACGCCGCCGCCGATGACCGCAACGCGGGTGGTGGTTTTCATGAGGAGACTCCAGTTTACTCGGCCCGATCATCACGTTCCGCCACGGGAATGATTGGCAAGTTGCGACATTATCTGTCGCATCCGTCTGGCAGTCGCCCAAGAAAAAGGGGCGCGGGAGAACGCCCCTTTTGAAGTTGCCGCAGCCGGATTGATGGCTACGGGATGATCCGGGTGTATTTGGTCCCTTCAACTGTGGCTCCTGCCCGGAAACCTGCCTGCGCAAAGACCACGGCGATCACCGGGGCCAAGGACGTGGTCGTGGCGGCGCGCAATGTTTCGCCCTGATCGCTGATCGCATACTCGAGGTCGGCACCTGCCGCCCAACCGTCGGCCTGCCGGAAATTCAGCAGCGACTCCTGGGTCATGAAGAACAGGACATGCGAGTATTGCTGGGCGCCGATCTGGAACCCGGCGCTGGCAGCGGTGGCGGAATAGTAATCGACAGTCGATTGCCCGACCAGCAGGGCACCGCGTCCGTACGAACCGCCAAAGCCCAAACCGATTTCGGTCACGACCGGCATGACGAGCATACCCGCTGACCGCGTCGCCAGATCGCGGGTGCCGGGATAGCGGGAATACATGAAGTTCAGCGATTCAGACACGCGGGCGTCAATATCGGCGGATCCATTGCCGCCAATGCCATTGCCGCAGGCGGCAAGCGGCAACACTGACAATGCGGCCAGGGTAAAATTGCGTCGGGTGGTTTTCATGGTCGTTCCTCGCTCGATGCCCAGGCGACTTTGCAAAGCCGCTCATTTATACGATACTATAGGCAGGTTTTTCCCCACTGTCATGCACAAGATATGGGGCAGGCAAAATTTATCCTTGCAGCAAGCGCGCGGCGGCGGGCGCAAAGTAGGTCAGGATGCCATCGCAACCCGCCCGCTTGAAGCAGAGCAGGCTTTCCAGCATGGCCTTATCGCCGTCCAGCCAGCCATTTGCGGCGGCGGCCTGCAACATCGCGTATTCGCCGCTAACCTGATAGGCAAAGGTCGGCACGCCGAACTCATCTTTGACACGTCGGCAAATATCCAAGTAGGGCATACCGGGTTTCACCATGACCATGTCGGCGCCTTCGACGATATCGCGGGCGACGGTGCGAATTGCTTCATCACTGTTGCCGGGGTCGATCTGGTAGGTCTTCTTGTCGCCCGCCAAAGCGGCGGTGGCACCCACGGCATCGCGAAACGGGCCGTAAAAGCTGCTGGCAAATTTCGCAGCATAGGACAGGATGGCGACGGTCTGGTGTCCGTTGGTTTCCAGCGCCTCACGGATCGCACCAATCCGTCCATCCATCATGTCGGACGGGCCAAGGATATCGGCCCCGGCCTCGGCCTGAGCCAGCGCCATTTTGACCAGCGCCGCGACGGTCGCGTCATTGACGATCTGGCCGTCGACGACATAACCGTCGTGGCCTTTAATGTTGTAGGGATCAAGCGCGATGTCCGTCATCACCATCATATCCGGGACCGCATCCTTGATCGCGCGGATCGCCCGGTTTGTGAGATTGTCGGGGTTCCAGGCCTCGGCACAGTCATGTGTGCGATGTTCCATCGCCGTGTAAGGAAATAGGCAGATCGCCGGAATCCCAAGGGTTTCCGCCTCGCGGGCGGCGTCGACGATGCGATCCACCGTGCGCCGCGTGACGCCGGGCATCGATGGCACCGGTACTTCGGCATTGTTACCGGCCATGACAAAAAGCGGCCAGATGAAATCGGTCGGAGTGAGGACCGATTGGCGCACCATGTTGCGCAGGCCGGGGGTGCCACGAAGCCGACGCAGACGGGTTGCGGGGAAAGGGGCAATAATCGGATGCATGGTGGCAGGGCCTTTCTTGTCACACCCGATGGGGTGCCATTATTTTTGGCCTATCACAAGTCTGGGCATTGTCAGTGCTGGCGGCTAGTGTCCGCGCAAAATCAACGAAAGAGCGACTTTCAGGGTGAACTGGACACAGACCGTCTTTGAAGTGATCGACATGCGGTCGTTCAGCAACCTGTGGTTCTGGATTGCGCTTGCGGTTGTCTGGTCGTCGGCCAGCCATTGGGTACTGGGGGTGCCGTTCGACCTCATTCAGCGTGCGGCCCGGCATGGTGGTCAGGCGCAGCAGGAT
>JBBKXP010000240.1:0-4374 GCA_037969545.1 Paracoccaceae bacterium
GGTGAACCCGACGCGCATCGCCCCCTCGTCGCCCCGGTCGCGCCCTTGCAGGTGGATTCCGGGGGTGCCTTGGCGGCGTGCCGACGACGCACGGACAAAGTCGGCGCGTTTGGTCAGAACCGTGGGCAAAACGGAAACCGCCGCTGGCGTTCCCGTGGCAGCACTGTCTGCAGCGGGGACCAGCGGCGGTTTCAAAGGCGTCACTTTGCCGGCGCTTAGGCGCTCAGCTTGGCCCGACCCTTGGCGCGGCGCGCGTTCAGGATCTTGCGACCATTCTTGGTGGCCATGCGGGCACGGAAACCGTGACGGTTGCTGCGCACCCGATTGGAAGGCTGGAATGTGCGTTTCATCGCGCTTTCTCCGGTCTGTCAGGCCGAACCGCGCTGCGGAATCAAGGCCCATGATCAATTCAAGCCCTGCCTTTAGAGGTGCCACCACCCGGTGTCAACGCGCTTGGGTGGGGTATTCTGCAACAATCCGCAGGTGCGATCACGCAAATGTTTCAATCCGGGCCGTGAACCCCTGTCAGGATGCCTCAGGGCAAGCTACCGCTTCAACCCGGCGTGATCGGGCTAGGCGCAGACCCGCCGGGCAGGCATTGAGGAACAACGGCAAACGCCCGCATGACAGGACAATGACCGCAATGAGCGACCAAAAGACCCAAAACCCGATCCTGCGCCGCCTGCCGCTGATCGCCATCCTTGTTGCCGCTGTGCTGGGGTTCATTTTCCTGCGCGATTACATCAGTTTCGATGCCCTGCGCGACAACCGCGAGGCGCTGATCGCCTTTCGTGACGCCAACTATGTCCTGACGGTCAGCCTGTTCGTCGCCGCCTATATCGTCATCGTCGCCTTTTCCCTGCCCGGTGCCACCATCACCACCCTGACCGGCGGCTTTCTGTTCGCTACCTTCCCCGGTGCCCTGTTCAACATCGTCGGGGCAACCATGGGCGCGATCTGTATTTTTCTGGCGGCCCGCTGGGGCCTTGGCGAAAAACTCGCAGCGCGGATGGACTCCTCCGAAGGCGCGGTCAAGAAAATCAAGGAGGGGATCAACGAAAACCAGTGGTCGATGCTTTTCCTGATCCGCCTCGTCCCTGCCGTACCCTTTTTTGTCGCCAACCTTGTCCCGGCGCTGGTCGGCGTCCCGTTGTCGCGGTTCGCAATCTCGACCTTCCTCGGGATCATCCCCGGCACCGTCGTCTACACCTCGGTCGGGGCGGGTTTGGGCGAGGTGTTCGCGCGTGGCGAAACCCCGAACCTCGGTATCATCTTTGAACCGCAGATCCTGCTCCCGATTCTCGGCCTGTGCCTGCTGGCCGCCCTGCCCATCGCGATCAAGGCCCTGCGCGGCAAGAAAGGCCTCTGAGCATGACCAATATCAAAACCGACCTTTGCATCATCGGCGCCGGATCGGGTGGCCTGTCCCTCGCGGCCGGCGCGGTCCAGATGGGGGCCAAGGTCGTCCTGATCGAGGGCCACCTGATGGGCGGCGATTGCCTGAATTACGGCTGCATCCCGTCCAAGGCCCTGCTGCACGCCGGCAAGATAAACCCGCCGATGCCGTTCGATGCGGCCAAGGACCATGTCCGCGCCGTCATCGACACCATCGCCCCGGTCGACAGTCAGGAGCGGTTCGAGAGCCTCGGCGTGCATGTGATCCGCGAAATGGCCGCTTTTATCAGCCCGACCGAGGTGCAGGCGGGCGATGACATCATTACCGCCCGGCGATTCGTCATCGCCAGCGGATCAGGCCCCCTGGTGCCGCCGATTCCCGGGCTGGACGATGTGACCGTCCACACCAATGAAACCATTTTCGATCTGCGCGACAAACCCGCCCACCTGCTGATCATCGGCGGCGGTCCGATCGGCATGGAAATGGCGCAGGCGCACATTCGCCTCGGCTGCAAGGTCACCGTGATCGAAGGCGCCACGGCGATGGGCAAGGACGACCCGGAACTGGCCGCCATCGTACTGGACAAGTTGCGCGCCGAAGGGGTCAAGATTGTCGAAGGTGCGAATGCGGACAGGGTGACCGGGACCAAGGGCAAGATCACCGTTCACACGCCAGAGGGCGATTTCACCGGATCGCACCTGTTGGTCGCCGTGGGGCGCAAAGTCAATGTTGAAAACCTTGGCCTCGACAGGGCCAACGTCAAATTCGACCGCAAGGGTGTCACCATCGGCGACGATCTGCGGTCGGTCAGCAACAAACGTGTCTATGCGATGGGCGACGCGGCGGGCGGGCTGCAATTTACCCATGTCGCCGGTTATCATGCCGGTGTGCTGATCCGGTCGATCCTGCTCTGGCTGCCAAGCAGGCAAAAGACCGCGCATATTCCGTGGGCGACCTACACCGACCCCGAACTTGCCCAAGTCGGCATGACCGAGGCCGAGGCGAAAAAGGTTCACGCGAACAACCTGACGGTCGTGCGGTTCGAATACGCCCATAACGACAGGGCCATTGCGGACGAAAAGACGACTGGTCTGGTCAAGGTCATGGTGGTCAAGGGGCGGCCGGTCGGTGCCTCTATCGTCGGCGCAATGGCGGGCGAATTGATCGGCATGTGGGCGATGGCAATCGCCAACAACCTCAAGATGTCGGCGATTGCCAACACCGTCCTGCCCTATCCTACCATCGCAGAGATCAACAAGCGGGCGGCAGGTGCATATTTCTCGCCCAAGCTGTTTGATAGCGTATGGGTCAAACGGGTGGTAGGAATGGTGCAACGCTGGCTGCCCTAGGCCGGCCCAACGGCAAAGGCACCATGATCAATTCTCTTTCCGGCCGCCTGCTGATCCTGACCATGGCCTTCGTGATGCTGGCCGAGGTTCTGATTTTCGTTCCGTCGGTCGCGCGGTTCCGCGAGGATTATCTGCGGCTGCGCCTCGAACGGGCGCAGATCGCGTCGTTGGCGATGGAAGTCGACGACATGATCAGCCCGGAACTGGAAAAGGAACTGCTGATCAACGCGGGCGTGTTCAACGTTGTGCTGCGGCGCGACGAAGTGCGCCAGTTGGCCCTCTCCTCGCCCATCCCGCGGCCGATCGAGGCGACCTATGACATGCGCGACCCGATGGGTCTGACCCTGCTGATGGACGCGCTCAAGACCCTCGCGACCAACGGTAACCCGATCATCCGGGTGATCGGCAACCCGGTGCAGGACGGCGGATTGCTGATCGAGGTGACGATGGAGCAGGGACCGCTGCGCACCGCGATGATCGAATACGGGATCAATATCCTGCTGCTTTCGGCGGTGATTTCCGTGGTCACCGCCCTGCTGCTTTTCCTCGCCGTGCGCAGGTTTCTAGTCAAACCGATCAAAGGCGTGGTCGCCCATATGCAAAGCTATGCCGCCGCACCCGAGGACGCCCGGCGGATCATCGTGCCCTCCGCCGGGGTGCGCGAACTGCGCGAAGCCGAAGAGACGCTGAAACTGATGCAGACCCAGCTCACCGGAGCGTTAAAGCAAAAGGAACGGCTGGCGCAACTGGGCGGCGCGGTGGCCAAGGTCAGCCATGACCTGCGCAACATCCTGACCAGTGCCCAGCTTTTCACCGACCGGATCGACGCCAGTGGCGACCCGATGGTGCAGCGCATGGCACCCAAACTTGTCAGCTCGATCGCCCGCGCGGTGAACCTCTGCGAAAGCACGCTGGCCTTTGGCCGGGTTGAAGAACCGCCGCCGGCCTTGACCCGTATCGCGCTCGCCGGCATCGTCGGCGACGTGATCGACAGCGAACGGTTGGCCGCAGGCGATCACGACCTGTCATTTTCCGAGGATATCCCGGCGGGGCTGACGATCCGGGCCGATGGCGAACAACTGTTCCGCGTCATTGCCAATCTGGTGCGAAACGCCCGCCAGGCCATAGTGGCGACGGGCAAACCCGGCGAAATTTCGGTCCACGCGCATGAGGACGATCAGACCTGGTGGATCAACATCGCCGACACCGGCCCCGGCATGCCCGCCAAGGCCCGCGAACATCTGTTCGAGGCGTTTCAGGGCGGTGCGACCAAGGGCGGCAGCGGTCTGGGGCTGACCATCGCGGCGGAACTGATCCGTGGTCACGGCGGCACGCTGGAAATGCGCAAGACGGATGCTACCGGCACCGAATTCGCCATCTGCCTGCCGAAATCCGAGATCGCCCTCGGCGCCGCCGCCGAATGACAGGCCGGTTTTCGGTCTTGCAATGACCCGTCGCCGGGGCTACATCGCCCCACACGCGGATTGGTAGCTCAGTTGGATAGAGCACTTGACTACGAATCAAGGGGTCGGGGGTTCGAATCCTCCCCAGTCCGCCAGGTCCTCATCCAAGCGATTGTTTTATATAATTATTTTATGCGTATCTCTCTTGATACCCACATCAATACCA
>JBBKXP010000241.1:0-3599 GCA_037969545.1 Paracoccaceae bacterium
GGGCCAGGGCGGTGGGGATCGTGGTCGGCACGCGCTATATCCACACCGTGACCGAAATGGTCGACAAGGCCGACCTGCAGGCGGCACTGGACATTCTGGTGGCTTATCTGGAGGGTTTCAAATGAATGACAGGGTCAAAGGCCCGGCGTCCTATTTTCCGTCGATCACGGCCAAGTATGGCAAGCCAGTGGAACACTGGCAGGACCTGATCCGCGTTAAATCCGGGCAAACGCATATGGAGTTGGTCAACTGGCTGAAAGCAGAACACGGCATGGGCCACGGTCACGCCAATGCGCTGGTCGCGGCGACACAATCGCGGAGCAAGTTCTAAGGTCCGAGGGTCTACACTGTTTAGGGATCCTGTGCTGAATGACCGGATCGCGATCGATATGGGCGCCTTTGACGGCCCGACCGGAACCGCGTTGACCTCGCATATCTTTGTGATGCAAATGGGCGACTACTACAACATCGCCGATGTCTTTCCGCAGAGCCAACGCCAGGGCCGCGGCGTTTTCCTGAATATTGCGAATTTTCTTTGCGGAATATTGATCCAGCGCAAAGTCTCAGTCCGAATAGTCGTCTAGCTGTCGGCCAAGACCACTGTTTTTCCCATGCAAGGACTTGCGACATGCTGAAAATACACCTGATAACATTGACTGCCGCCCTGATGATCGGGGGCGCGGCAATGGCCGAAACCATTGACGTTTTAATGTTGAACCGCGGCGATGAAGGCACGATGGTGTTCGAGCCCGCCTATGTGATGGCGCAGCCCGGCGACACCATTCATTTCATCGCGACAGACCGTGGCCATGATGTTGAATCGATCGAAGGCATGCTGCCGGATGGCGTTGCGGCCTTCAAAAGCGACCTGAGCAAGGATTTCGATCTGCTGGTCGAGGCCGAGGGCATTTATGGAATCAAATGTTCGCCACATTACATGCTGGGCATGGTCGCGGTCATTCAGGTCGGAGCACCGGTCAATCTTGAGGCGGCGCAGGCTGTCAGCCATCGCGGCAAGGCGGGCACCCGGTTTGAAGCTGCCTTTGCGCAGGTCCAGTAACCCAACCCCGTCGAAACAAATGCGGGCGGTCCTGATTGGACGGCCCGTTTTTCATTAATACCAACCGCAATCACTTCTTGGCTGGCGGGGTCGATGGAATTCGCCCCGCCGATCTTGACATTTGTGAACTACGGCAGGGCGGTACGGCCCTCGAATGCCGCATCGTAGGCGACGGGGGCGGTAACTTGTGCCATCAGGTCATTGTTCCAGTCCCCGCCGACGACGACGTGAGCGGTCGCGCCAAGGTTCACCGCCTCGATCAGGTTGTGGTTGACGTAGGCATAGACCCCCGGCTGCAGGAACGTGTAAAGCGCACAGCCCGCCGACCCGCCCCGGATGAACCAGGTCTCTTGATCGCGCAGCGGGGCGTTGTTGAACTTGCCATGCTCCCAGACCAGATCGCCATGACCGCCGATCAGGTGCGGGCGGCTGTCGCGGTTGGCCTGAGAATGGACGAACAGCACGGTTTCACCCTGTTCGGCGATCAGTGCATTATCGCCGGTCAAGGCGCCGACCTTTCCGTTGAACGTCACATGCGTCGGGATCAGGCCGTTCATCACTTCGAGCGTGTCGGGATAAGCCTCGCCCGGATCGCTGAAGCGCATGTAATTGCCGTCGGCGTCTCGGGGAAGGTAGATGTCGTTCTCGCCGATATAATAGACCCGGTCATAGCTGACAGGATTGCCCAGATGATCCTTGAGACCGTCGCGCGGCAGAACCATGATCGCACCCGACATGCCGCTGACAACGTGCCAGGGGATCATCGGGCCGCCCGGCGCGCAGTGATAGACAAAGGTGCCGGGCCGGGTCGCCTTGAAGCGCAGCACGACCTTTTCGCCGGGGTTGATCAGGGTCAGCGACCCGCCGCCCAGCGCCCCCGTGGCGGCGTGAAAGTCGATGTTGTGCTGCAATAGGTTTTCCGGGCTGTTGAACAAGGTCAGTTCAACATAGTCGCCTTCGTGCACGACCATCAGCGGTCCCGGCATCGAGCCGTTGAAGGTCATCGCCTGCAGATAGGCCCCATCGTCGATCTGGACTTCCTTTTCGACGACCCGCATCTCGAATTCGTTGATCACCGGGCCGGTCGTGGCGACCTGTTCGTGATCATGCACGAAAGGCGGCGCGACAAGGCGGTGCTTGACACGTGGCAATGCCGACAGGTCGACGGGAGCGGCCGCCGAGGTGTCGGTGACTTCGTCGGCGGCGGCGGTCTTGCGCACGATCAATGGCGAGGCGGCGATGAACGCGGCCCCCATGAGAGCGGTTCTGCGGGTTAGCATGGTCAAATCCTTTGCGACTGTCTTTATTGCGCAAAGGATATGCTGAATTTTGATCGCCGACTTTGCGCCAGATCAATTCCCCATGAGTTTGTCGGACTAGGGTCGGCAGACGCCGCGGGCCTTACTTTTTGGCCTTTTTGCCTTCGAGCGCGTCGATCCGTGCCAGAAGCGCCGCGTTTTCTTCGCGGGCCTTTTGCGCCATTGCGCGCACTGCGTCGAATTCCTCGCGGGTGACCAGATCGCGGTCGGCCAGCCAACGGTCCATCATCGACTTCATCGCATTGCCGGCCTCGTCCTTGGCGCCCTGCGCGACCCCCATGGCATTGGTCATCAGTTGGCTCAGGTCGTCCATGATCTTGTTGCGGGTTGTCATCGCTGCCTCCGGTTTGCGGTATGATGCCTATATGGGATGGGCGATGGCGTCGCACAAGCGTTGGGCGATGTTGACTTTACCGCACCCCCGCGCAATCAGGCATGATGCAGACCGGCATCCCATTTCCCAATCTGTCGCCCGAGATTTTCACGATCTCCCTGTTTGGCTTTGGCTTTGCGCTCCGTTGGTATGCACTGGCCTATATCGTCGGCATCGTCATCGGCTGGCGGATTACTGTTGCGGCGCTGAAACGTCCCCGACTGTGGCGCGACGAAGCGCCTGCGATGACGCCGGAACAGCTGGAAAACCTGCTGACCTGGATTATCGTCGGGATCATCGGCGGCGGGCGGCTGGGCTATGTGCTGTTTTATAAGCCGGCGTTCTATCTGGCGAACCCCGGTCAAATCCCGATCCTGTGGGAAGGCGGCATGTCGTTTCACGGCGGTCTGATCGGGGTGATCCTGGCCATTGTGCTGTTTTCGCGCCGTCAGGGCCTGCACATGGGGTCGGTGGCCGACAGCATCGCGCTGGCTTCGCCGCCGGCGATCCTTTTGGGGCGGCTGGCCAATTTCGTCAACGCCGAGCTTTGGGGCCGGCCGACGCACCTGCCGTGGGGCGTCATCTTTCCCGGCGAGGCGGCGCAGGCCTGTGCGACGGCGACGACGCTGTGCGCACGGCATCCGTCGCAAATCTACGAGGCGGCACTGGAAGGCGCGGTTCTGCTGACCCTGCTCTGCCTGATGGCGTTCCGCTGGGATGGGCTCAAGCGGCCCTGGCTGCTGACTGGCACCTTTGTAACGGGCTACGGGCTGGCGCGGTTTCTGGTCGAGTTTGTCCGTCAGCCGGACGCGCAGGTTCAGGGCCCCGGCAATCCGCTGGGCCTGGC